>DNZB01000277.1:0-12306 GCA_003506635.1 Parvularcula sp. | reverse complement strand
GTCGATGCGCGCCTTGAGATCGTAATTCATGTTGAGCGCGTTCCAGTCGACGGCTTTTGGCGTCGCAAGACCCCGGAAGTCGGCGATGCTGCGATAGCCCTTATCGCGCATGAAGGCGGAAAGCCCCTCGATCATGTCTTCAACGATGCGAAAGCCGTACAGCATCGCGGCCGCACAGACCTGTACGCCGCTCGCGCCAAGGGCGATGAATTCCGCCGCGTCGCGCCAGGTCGTCACGCCGCCGATTCCGGAGATTTCAAGGCTGCGCAACTCGGCGTCACGCGCGATTTCCGCGATCATGTGCAGCGCGATCGGCTTGACCGCCTCGCCGCAATAGCCGCCATGCGTTCCCCGTCCGTCGACGGTCGGCGTCGGCGCCATGAGATCAAGATCGACGCCGACGATTGAATTCACCGTGTTGATCAGCGAAACGGCGTCGGCGCCGCCCGCCTTCGCCGCGGCCGCGGGGATACGGATGTCCATGACGTTCGGCGTCAGTTTGGTGAACACCGGCAGCCCTGTCGCTTCGCGCACCCACCGCGTCGTCTGCTCGACAAGCGCCGGCGCCTGGCCGATCGCCGATCCCATGCCCCGCTCGCACATGCCATGCGGGCAGCCGAGATTAAGTTCGATGCCGTGAACGCCGGCGTTTGCGACTTTGACCGCCAGCCTTTTCCATGCGTCCTCGTCGATCGGCGCCATGATAGAACCGATGATGGCGCGGTCGGGCCAGGCTTTCCGGACCTCCTCGATCTCACGCAGGTTCACGCCGAGAGGGCGATCCGAAATCAGCTCGATGTTGTTGAGGCCGATGATGCGTCGGTCATGCGCGCGGTGCGCGCCATACCGGCTGGTTGTATTGACGACGGGCGGGTCCTCGCCCAGCGTTTTCCAGACGACGCCGCCCCAGCCGGCGCGAAATGCGCGCTCGACATTGTACTTCTTGTCGGTCGGCGGCGCGGACGCGAGCCAGAAAGGATTAATGCTGGATACGCCGCCTATCGTGCAATTAAGTTCGGTCATCGGGACGCTCCCTTGACGCTGTCGCGCAAATGCGCATCAGCGAACATCGCGGCCTGTTTGCCGTCTTCGACCGCGCGAACGGTCAGATCCTCGCCGCGATGGATGCAATCGCCGCCCGCGTACACGCCGGCGATCGAGGTTCGGAACTGTTCATCGACCCAAATCCTTCCCCGCTCAAGCCGCAGCTCCGAGGGCGCTGCGAGCGCGAATTTCTGACCAATTGCTTTCAGAACCATGTCCGCGGGAAGATCGAACCAGCGCCCCGCCGGCGCGAGGGCGCCGCCCTCGATCCGCGTTTCTTCAAAGCGCGCACGCTCAACACGTCCGACGCCCGAAAAGCCCGCCGGCGAAGCCCAAAATCTCATGACGACGCCGTTAGCCGCCGCCAGTTCCTGCTCCCATGCCGTCGCGCCCATCGCTTCCTGTCCGCGGCGGTAGACGAGCGTCACGCGCGCCGCGCCGAGGCATTTCGCCTGCATCGCCGCATCAATCGCCGTGTTGCCGCCGCCGATGACGATGACGTCGTTTCCGACGGGTACGGATGATTTATTACCGGCCTGACGAATGCCCGCGATGAAGTCGAGCGCGTCGCGAACCCCGGAAAGAGTCTCGCCCGGAACGCCGAGCAGGCCGGCGCCGCCCAGCCCTGCGCCGATAAAAACGCAGTCATGCCCGCCACGAAGCCCGTCGAGCGTCAATTCGCGACCCAGCGCCTTGCCGTATTCAATTTCGATGCCGCCGATTTGGAGCAGGAAAGCGACCTCGGCTTGCGCGAAGTCTTCCGCCATCTTGTAGGCGGCGAGACCATATTCGTTGAGCCCGCCGGGTTTCGGCCGCGCTTCATAGACAATCACCCTATGGCCGAGCATCGCAGCGCGATGGGCGAAAGAAAGTCCCGCCGGTCCCGCGCCGACGACGGCAAATCGCCGGCCGCTTGATTTCATTCGCTGAAAGGGATGGGGACCGCCCGCCGTGATCATCCGGTCCACCGCGAAACGCTGCAAGGCGCCGATCTTCACCGGTCCGCCTTGCGTCCGGTTGACGACGCATACCTCCTCGCACAGCGTTTCGGTCGGACAGGCGCGCGCGCAGGTCCCGCCCATGATGTTTTCCGAAAGGATCGTCGTCGCCGATCCGTCGATATTGCCCGTTCGGATCTGGTGGATGAACTTCGGAATGTCGATGCCGGTCGGGCAGGCCTTGATGCAAGGCGCATCATAACAATAAAGGCAGCGCGAAGCTTCAACCGCCGCCTGCGCCGCGGCGAGAGGCGGATGAAGGTCAGAGAAATTCTCCGCAATCGCTTCTGACGACAACGCGCCTTCGGGCGCGGGCTGATGCAGTCGTTTCACTAAAGGCCATCCTGTACGCTGGCGGGAGCCTGCACGTTTTTGACCAAATGATCAAGATTCTTGCGCTGGCGCCCGCGCTGCGTTCTACTGCTCCGCCACGTCGGGCATGGCCGTTCTGGATGGATTTGATGTTGTTCAAGGAAATCATCTGCGCAAAGCGCGACGGAAAAGAGCTCAGCGACGATGAGATCAGAGTCTTTGTCAAAGGCCTCGCGGACGGCGACCTCCCCGCCGAGCAGGTGTCGGCGCTTGCGATGGCGATTCTCCTAAACTCAATGACGCCGCGCGAGACCGGCAGCCTGACGCTCGCCATGGCGCGCTCGGGCGCGGTGATCGACTGGTCGACCGCTGACCTTTCAGGACCCGTCGTCGACAAGCACTCGACCGGCGGCGTCGGCGATAAGGTGAGCTTTCTGCTCGCGCCGATCGCGGCGGCGTGCGGCTGCTGCGTGCCGATGATTTCGGGCCGCGGCCTCGGTCACACGGGCGGCACGCTCGACAAGGCGGGCGCAATTCCGGGCTATGATCCCTATCCGGGCCTTGCGAGGCTGAAACAGGTGGTCAAAGACGTCGGCTGCGCGATCATCGGCCAGACGGACGACCTCGCGCCGGCGGACCGGCGTCTCTACGCCATTCGCGACGTGACGGGCACCGTCGAGTCGATTCCGTTGATCACAGCCTCGATCCTCTCGAAAAAAGTCGCCGCGGGAAATCGCGGGCTCGTCATGGATGTCAAAGTCGGCTCTGGCGCCTTCATGACGTCCGCGGAAAGCGCCCGCGCCCTCGCCCGTTCCATCATCAGCGCCGCTTCGACAATTGGACTCAAGACTCACGCCGTCCTGACGGACATGTCAGAAATTCTGGGCTTCAGCGCCGGCAACGCCATCGAAATCGCCGAATGCGTAGATTACTTCGCGACCGCAAGGCGCGAGCCGCGCCTTGACATGGTTGTGCGCGAGCTGACCGCCGAAATGCTGGTGGTCGCGGGACTAAGCCCCGACCACCCTTCGGCGCACGCCAGAATCGAGGATGCCCTCGCCTCGGGTCGGGCGGCGGAAAAATTCGCCCGCATGATCGCGGCCCTCGGGGGACCTGCGGATTTCCTCGAACATAGCGCGCGCTACCTGCCGCGCGCGGCCGTCATTTCCCCTGTTTTTCCCGACACCGAAGGATACCTCGCTGCTGTCGACGGACGCGCTGTCGGCAATGCGATCATCGCGCTTGGCGGCGGCCGGCGCAAATTCGACGATCGCCTCGATCTTTCGACGGGCTTCGCGGATGCGGCGCCGATCGGCGCCAAGGTCGGCCCCGGAGCGCCGCTCGCCGTGGTCCACGCCGCCAGCATCGACGATGCGCAGCGGGCGGGCGAACGCTTGCGCGCCGCTTGCCGCATCGCCCCCTCGCCGCCGCCGGCGAATTCAGTCATACTTGAGCGGTTGACCGGCGCGGCGTCACTCTAGCCGGGCGCGTCCGTCGAAACATGCATTCTTCGGAAAAGGCGCACGGCGCGCGACAGGGGCGGCGACAAGATGGCGGAAATCGTGGCGGAATTCCTTTCGGGTCGCTCGCTTGGGCTGGCCGGCGTCGGCGCGTTGCTATTGATCGCCATCATCTTCTCGAACAACCGGCGCGCCATCAATCCGAGAGTCGTTCTGTCGGCTTTCGCGCTTCAGGCGGTGATGGCGTGGTTTGCGCTTGCGACGCCGGTCGGCTCTGCGGTCATCGGCGCCATGTCGGCGGGCGTGACGCATATTCTCGGCTACGCAAATGCAGGCATATCGCTCCTGTTCGGACCGATTTCAGATTCGAAGAATTTCGGCGTCGTCTTTGCGTTCCAGGTTCTGCCGATTGTGATTTTCTTCGCCGCGCTGATGTCGGTTCTCTATCATTTGCGGGTGATGCAACTCGTTGTCGCCGGAGTCGGCGGTCTGCTTCGCGTGGTGCTCGGCACGCGGCCGGTTGAATCCTTGAACGCCGCCGCGAACATATTTGTCGGCCAGACCGAGGCGCCGCTGGCGGTCAAGCCCTATCTCGACCGCATCACCGGTCCGCAACTGTTCGCCATCATGGTATCCGGCCTTGCGTCAGTCGCAGGATCGGTACTCGCCGCCTACGCCCAAATCGGAATCGACCTCGATTATCTGCTCGCAGCCAGTTTCATGGCTGCGCCGGGCGGGCTGCTGATGGCGAAGATCATTATTCCCGACGGCAAGGAGTCCGGCGATAACGCACTCGACATTTTTGCAATCGTCAAGGAGCGTTCACCGCATCCCAACGTCATCATGGCGGCGGCGGTGGGCGCCAAGGACGGGCTGGCGCTAGCGCTTAATATCGGCGCGATGCTTCTCGCCTTCACCGGGCTCATCGCGCTCGTCAATGGGCTTCTCGGAGCGCTTGGCGATGTGATCGGCGTCGATGGCCTTTCGGCCCAGATGATCCTCGGATGGGCCTTTGCTCCGCTGATGGCGCTGTTGAACATTCCATGGACGGAAGCGGTCGCCGCAGGCGGCATCTTCGGTGAGAAGATAATCCTAAATGAGTTCATCGCCTATTTCTCGCTTGTCCGGGAAGCGCCGAATCTGGACCCGCGGACCGTTTCGGTGCTGACTTTTGCGCTTTGCGGCTTCGCTAACATCTCCTCGATCGCCATCCTGCTCGGCGGGCTCGGCTCATTGATGCCCGAGCGCATGGGCGACATCGCCCGCTTCGGCGTCAGGGCCGTGCTCGCGGGATCTTTGTCAAACCTCATGAGCGCGGCGCTCGCCAGCCTGATCCTCACGTGACCGCGCCGGCGGCGGAAAAGCGCGCGATCATCCTTGATTGCGATCCCGGGCAGGACGACGCGGTAAACCTGCTGCTCGCAATCGCCGCACGCGATGTCTTCGACGTACTCGGCGTGACGAGCGTCGCCGGCAATGTCCCGCTGGGCCTCAGCGAGATTAATGCGCGGCGGATCGTCGAACTGTCCGGCGCGAGGGAAATTCCGGTCTTTGCAGGATGTCCGGGCCCGATAGCGCGCGCGCTCGTCACCGCCCACCATGTCCACGGCGCGAGCGGTCTTGACGGAATGAACCTGTCGACGCCGCGCATCGCCCTGCAGCCCGGGCACGGCGTCGATTTCATCATCGGTTCCCTGCTTGCCGCGGCGCCGTCGTCCGTCACCCTCGTTCCGACCGGGCCGCTCACCAACATCGCGATGGCGCTCGTCAAGGAACCGCGGATCGCCGACTGCATCCGGGAGATTGTCCTGATGGGCGGCGCGATGCGCGAGGGCGGGAACATTACGCCGTCGGCGGAGTTCAACATTTATGTTGATCCGCATGCGGCTGATATCGTCCTCCGCTGCGGAAGGCCGGTGACCGTCATCGGCCTCGATGCGACGCATCAGGTCTTGTGTTCGCGGCCGCGCATCGACCGGATTCGCGCGATCGGCGGCCCGGTCGCCGAGGCGGTTTACGGAATGCTTTCCTTTTTCAACCGCCATGATTCGTCGAAATACGGCGTCGACGGCGCGCCTCTGCATGATCCATGCACGATCGCCTATCTGCTTGCGCCCGCTCTATTCGCCGCCAAGGCTTGTCACATTGCGGTCGAAACATCCTCGCCGCTGACGATCGGCCATACGGCGGTCGACTTTTGGGGCGTCACCGGGAATGAACCGAACGCGTTATGGATCCACGGCGTCGATGCGGACGGCTTTTTCGATCTCTTGATCGCGAGACTTTCTATTCTGGCGCAATCGCAAGTGAACCGCGCATGAAACGCATCGCCGTCGTCGGCTCCGTCAATCTCGACATTGTCGCCGCGGCGCCGAAATTGCCCCTTCCCGGCGAAACGGTCAGCGGCGCGCGCCTTGGCCGCTATCCGGGCGGCAAGGGCGCCAACCAGGCCCTTGCCGCCCGCCGGCTCGGCGCTGACGTGCGGCTTCACGCCTGCGTCGGCGCGGACGCCGCCGCAGATGAAGCGCTGTCGCTGCTGCAGGCCGACGGGGTTGAACTTTCGGCCGTCGCGGTTTCCGAGACTGAACCGACGGGCGTTGCGTTGATCGCGGTCGCGCCGGACGGCGAGAACCAGATTGTCGTCGCGCCGGGCGCGAACGCCGCTTTCACGCCGGACCGTTATTCGCCCTCGCCGGCTGACGCCGTCATCTGCCAGCTCGAAATTCCGATTGAGACCGTCGCAAAGGCGGCGCTGTCGGCGACGTTCTTTTGCCTGAACGCGGCCCCCGCTCTCGCGCTGCCGCTGGAACTTCTGAAGCGCGCCGCGCTGATCGTCGTCAACGAGACGGAAGCCGCGGCTTATGGCGAAGCGTTATGGGCAGGCGGCCGTCTTGTCGCGGTCACCCGCGGGGCCAAGGGGGCGTCGATTTTCCGCGCCGGCAAGGAGATAGCGCACGCGCGTCCGCCAAAGGTACGCGCGATTGACGCAACCGGCGCCGGCGACGCCTTTGTCGCCGCTCTGACGCTCGCGCTTGTCGAAGGAAAGACGCCGGACGACGCGCTCGCCTTCGCCGTCTCTGCTGGAGCGCTCGCGGTTACGAAGCGCGGCGCGCAACCATCGCTGCCCTGGCGCGCGGATGTCGAAAAGCTGCTGTCGCGTTGAAGGCACGGGCCGCCGTCGCCGTGTCAAGAAGGACACAGCGCGGACCGAAACTGATGAATCGCCGCCCAAGGGATCAAAAACGGTTGCGGCCTTGCCGAGGTTATTTTTGACTATTTGATCAAATTATCAAATGCTCCCTCGATAGGAATTCAACGCAGCCTGTGGAGAAAACGACCCATGCTTTCAGGAAATACGCTCTTAGTGCGCCAAGCGGCCGGCAAAGCCCTTTTGTCGACCACGGCGATTTGCGCAAGCCTTGCGTTCTCGGCTCCAGCGTTCGCGCAAGGGTCGAAACAGATTGAGGACAACATCGTCGTCACCGCCCGCAAGCGCGAGGAAAACCTTTTCGACATCCCGGCGGCGCTTTCAGCCCTGACGCCGGAAACCCTCGCCGAACGAAACATTTCCAACCTCGACGACGTGGGCAAGCATGTTCCCAATCTCAACATCACCCGCTACGGCGTCGGCAACACGGCGCAAGCCGCCGTCTTTATCCGTGGCATCGGCCTTCAGGACCACATCATCACCACCGATCCGGGCGTCGGGGTTTATCTTGACGGCGTCTATCTCGGCCGCCAGCTCGGCTCCAACCTATCGCTGATCTCGATTGACCGCATCGAGGTTCTGCGCGGCCCGCAAGGCACGCTTTACGGACGCAATTCAATCGGCGGCGCCGTCAACATCATCACGCGAAAACCGGCTGGCGAGGAAGGCGCCATCTTGAACCTGCAAGGGGGGAGCCGCGGGCGCGCCGCGATCAACACATATCTGGAGTTTCCGCTCTTCGAAAATTTCAATGTAGGCGTCTCGGGCTATTTCAAGCGCCGCAACGGAGTCGGCGACTTCCTGCTGCTCGATTCACCAGAAGCGCGCATCGGCGAAGAGCAGGAATTCGGCGGCCGGATCAAGGCGGTATGGGACGTCAACGACCGCCTGTCGATGACCTTTTCGTTCGACGGCCTTGACGCCGACAACGGGCAGTCGCCCTATGTCGTCGAAGTCAACGGGATCGGAGTCTCGGCCGGCGACAATTTCACGCCCGGCACGCCGATCCAGGACCGCAGCAACCCGTTCGCGGGCGACTTTTTCGCGTTGCAGTCGGGATTCGGCTCCGACCTGACGCCTTTTTTGCCGGCCGGCGCCAACGGCCAGTTGTTCGCCCCTGATCCTGACGACAGCTTCTCTACCGTAGCCGGACTTGAAACGACGTCGAACTCCGCCTGGGGCGGATCATTCGCCGCCGAGCTCGAAGTCAACGATTCCGTTTCGACGAAGCTTCTCGCCAGCTATCGCACTTCAGACTACACGGGCGGGCTCGACGACGACGAAACGCCGCTCAATCTTTCGGAATTTCCGGAGACCGGCGAAGCGGATCAGGTCTCGGTCGAATGGCAATTGAACGCCGATCTCGGACGCGCGGATTTCGTCGGCGGCCTCTACTATTTCTACGAGGACGGCTCCACCGAATCCGGACCCTTCGTATTCAGCCCGTTCAACACGCCGGGCCAGATCGACAATTTCGGCGTGCCGTTCGATCTCGGCTTCCCGACCGGGCTTGGCAATTTCGATCTTCATCAGACCACCAACGCCTACGCCGTCTACGGCAATATCAAGTTCGATCTCACGGATGCGCTCACGCTTGGCGGCGGCTTGCGCTATTCGTGGGATAATAAGGACGCCAACGCGCTGTTCCCGAGTTTCCCGGCGCGGACCTTCCGCGAAGCGGATTTCGAAGAGCTGACATGGGACGTCAACCTGTCCTACGCATTGCGCGACAATCTCAGCGTCTATGCGCAGGTGCAAAAGGGCTATCAGACCGGCGGCTTCCCGCCGCGGCCCTTTGGAGGTCCGGCGCAGTTTGTTTCCTTCGACGAGCAGACCGCGATCAACTACGAGGCGGGCGTCAAGGGCGTCATCAACGATTATCTGACCGTGATGCTCTCCGGGTTCTGGACGCGGTATCGCGATCTCGCCCTCCCGTTCTCTGACACGACGGCGGGCGGCGGTTTCGTCACCATTGTCGAAAATGCAGGCCGCTCGCGCGCTCGCGGCTTCGAACTTGAGGCCGCCTTCACGCCGATCGACAATTTCACGCTCAACACTGCGGTCGGCTATAACGACGCCGAAATCACCGAGGTTGATGCCGGCACCATCGGCATCGGCGTCGGCGATCGGCCCGCGCTCACCCCGCGCTGGACGCTTTCAGTCGCGCCGCATTACGAAGTCGAGCTCGCCAATGGCGCCAATCTTGGCTTCAATGTCGATTATTCCTATCGCGGCGACCAGTTCGGCCAGTCGATCAACACGCCGGACGAACTTCTTGAGAGCCGCGATCTTCTCGGCTTCTCAATCGACTATACAACGCCCGGCGGAGACTGGACGTTCTCGGTTTATGGCGAGAACGTGACGAACGAGGTTTACGATGTCGGCCGCTTGCAACAGACGGGCTTTGTCGGCGTCGTCCGCAGCAACGACCGCAGCGAATTCGGCGCTCGCCTTAGAAAGAGCTTCGGCGGGCTCTGAAGCGTCGAGTGAGAAGGCAGGCGCCGGCGCCACATCAATCCGGCGCCATTGCTGAAGAATCAGCGCCGGGCGTGATTCCCTGATCACGCCCGGCGTTTTTGCGTGCATCGGCGCGCCCGCCGACGCCCCGCCCGTTGTTCCGCTGTCAATTAACGGCGAAGATTTTCGCCAAAAGCCGGCGCCGCGTGCGGCTTGAGGCGGGGCGAGCGGTCGCGGACTGCAATAATCTCAGCACCAAATCACTGGCGCCATTGCGAATTGCAAATTGAAGCGAATTTCGCCTCCCGGCCTGAAGGTTCCAGGAAGGGCCCGTCGTCGCGTTGCTCGATTTCGCAGCCGCCCAGGCGCCCTGCCGTCGCCCCGTTGCTTCGCTCTTATATAAGATATATGTTTAAGGACATGCGGGCGCGGGACCTTCAGCGCCTTGTCTTGGGAGCCCTCTTTGGCGCGCGTGATGTGCATCGGCCATGCGGTCCAGGATTATGTGTTTTCCCTGCCCGAACTTCCCGCGGGCGGGCGCAAATTCCGCGCCGCGGCTTTTGAATGCGTCGGCGGCGGGCCCGCCGCGACGGCGGCGGTCGCTATCGTGCGGCTTGGCGGCGAAGCCTCGCTCGCCGCGCGCCTCGGGGCTGACACGGTCGCCGATGCGATCACCGGCGAACTTGAAGGCTATGGCGTCGATTGCTCGCGGGTGAAGCGCTTTGCAGGGCGCACCTCCTCGCTTTCCGCCGTGATGGTCGACGCGCGCGGCGAACGCATGATCGTCAATTATCGCGACCCTGAGATGCCCGCCGGCCCCGACCGGATCGGCGACGTCGCCGCGTTTGACGCAGTCCTCGCCGATACGCGCTGGCCTGCAGGGGCGGCGACGGGCTTTGCGGCGGCGCGAGCCGCCGGTGTGCCCGCTGTGCTCGACGCCGATGATCCGGTCCCGGACGATCCGGCGATGTTGTCGCGTGCGACGCATCTCGCCTTTTCGGCGGACGGCCTTCTGGGCCTCACCGGCGATGGTGACCCCGCGCGCGCCATCAAATCCGTTCATGAGCGGTTCGGCGCGTGGGTCTGCGTCACTGACGGCGCGCGCGGCGTGATGTTGTGCGATTCTGGTGAAATTTCCACGATCGGCGCCTTCGCGGTCGATGTCGTCGATACGCTCGGCGCGGGCGATGTCTGGCACGGCGCGTTTGCCCTTCGCCTCGCCGAGGGAGCGCCGGAAGCCGGCGCCGTGCGCTTCGCCAACGCCGCCGCCGCGATCAAGGTGTCTCGCAAGGGCGGCCGGTCAGGCGCGCCGCGCCGCGCGGAAGTCGAAAACCTTCTTGCGACCCACAGGGAAATGGAGCCGAAATTTTGAACCTCTCCGCCGGCAAACTCTGGGGCATGCGGCGCATGGCCGACGCTGGCGGCCGCTTCAAGATGACTGCGGTCGACCAGCGCCCGCCGATCAAGAAGCCGATCGCGGAAAAGCGAGGGCTTAAGGAGGCGCCATGGGAGGATGTCGCGGGTTTCAAGGAGCTGCTGATCGAGACGCTGCAACGCGAATCCTCCGCGATGCTGCTCGACCCGCATTTCGCTTTCCCGCGCGGCGTGATGAAATTGTCCCCGGCGAAGGGACTTATCCTTACGCTCGAGGATTCAATCTTCGAGGAAATGCCGGGCGGGCGCCTGTCGAAAGAAATCGACGAATGGTCGGTTGAAAAGATCAAGCGCGCCGGCGGCGACGCCGTCAAAGTTCTCGCCTGGTATCGTCCGGATGCAGGTGCTTCGGTCATTACACGGCAACAGGACTTTGTCGCGCGCATCGGCGAGGCCTGCGCGAAATACGATATTCCCTACGTTTTCGAGCTTCTTGTCTATCCGCTGTCGCGCGACGCCGAGCAAACGCGCGATTATGTCGAGATGAAGACGAAGCGTCCGCAGCTTGTCATTGAAAGCGTCGAGACGTTCGCAGACGCCAAATACGGCGTCGATCTCTTCAAGCTTGAGAGCCCGCTTGCCGCTGCCGAGGTCCCGGGCGTCGGCGGCGAGGGCTGGGAAGACGTGCAAAAATGGTTCGACGCGCTGGGTCAGGCGGCGGGGCGCCCTTGGGTGATGCTGTCGGCCGGGGCCGGGATGGAGGAATTCCGCAAGATCCTCACCCACGCCTATCGCGCCGGCGCGTCGGGCTACCTCGCCGGGCGCGCGATCTGGCTGAAGGCGTTTGGCGCGTTTCCGGACTGGGACGCCATGCGCAAGGGACTTGAGACTGAAGCGTCAGACTATATGCGTGCGCTCAACGATCTCACCGACAAGTCCGCCCTGCCGTTCGCCGCGCACGCCGTCTTTGGCGCGAAGGGACCCCATATCGACCCGCCGGACGCGCGCTTTCGGCATGTGTATAGCGGCTTTGGAGACTGACGATGGGTTTGACCTACGGGGTCGCGGCGCTCGGAAGGCCGACCTTCGACGTTCCCTATGCGGAGGAAATGATGCGGAGGGCCTTCGCCGCTATTGCGGCGGCGGGCATTCGCGCGATCGGGCCGCAGAAGCTGCTCTACGACGCCGCCGCCGCTGAGGAAGCGATGGCCGAGATCGCGCGCGCCGGAAGGATCGACGCGCTGCTCATCCTTCAGGTGACGTTCACTGACGCAACGATGACCGTAAGGATTGCGCGCGAGGCGACCGCCCCAGTCGCGGTATGGGCCGTGCCGGAGCCTCGCAACGGCGGGCGTTTGCGGCTCAACGCGTTCTGCGGCCTCAATCTCGCCGCGCACGCGCTCGGCAAGGCAGGCGTTCCCCATCACTGGCATTACGCCGCGCCCGATGCGAA
>DNZB01000149.1 GCA_003506635.1 Parvularcula sp. | reverse complement strand
ACTTCTGGGCGAGGATCGGGCCTGAATCAACGCCGTCGTCGATCCAGAACAGTGTCGAGCCGGTGATCCTTTCGTCAAGAAGAATGGTCCATGGAATAACCGCCCGCCCGCGCAGGCGCGGCAGCGCGGCCGGGTGATAGCCGATCACCTGCCCGCCGGCAGCCGCGCGAAATTCCGGCTTGCAGATTTGCGACCAACCGATGACGAAGGCGTAATCGGCGCGCGCCGCCCGCACCGCTTCGATGACGTCGGGCGCGTTGGAGTTCGGCGCGGCGATGAGCTTTGCGCCGCAAGCGCGCGCATCAGGTTCGAGATCGACGAAGTCGGAATGGCGACCCGCAAGCGACGCGGGCAGCGTGACAACCGCGCTTACCGTCCAGCGCGGATTGTCGGCGAGCGCCTTCAACGTTACGCGCGTGCTTTCGACGGCGCCGACGACGATCGCTTTCATTCGCCCGCCTCCGGCGCTGCTTTCAGCTTCTCGCCGAAGAGAATGACGCCGATCGTCTTAAGAACTATCTTGGCGTCAAGCCCGAACGAGCGATTGCGCACATACCAGAGATCAAGCGCTAGTTTCCGGTTATCGCTTAGCAAGGCATTGCCGTTGACCTGCGCCCAACCGGTGAGGCCAGGACGCACGCTGAGGCGTTCCTCGCCTTGCGCGCCAAGATTGGGCGCGGAGGTCAAAAGCAGCGGGCGCGGGCCGACAAGCCCCATGTGCCCACAGACGATATTCCAGAGCTCGGGCAATTCGTCGAGCCGCGAACGGCGCAGGAAACGGCCGAGCGGGGTCACGCGCTCCGCGTCGCTCAGAAGACGGCCTTCGGTGTCGCGCGCCTCGGTCATGGTGCGGAATTTGACCATGCGGAACGGGCGCCGGTTGCGGCCTGCGCGCTCCTGCACGAAGAAGGCGGGCGCGCCCATCGTCGCGCGAACGGCGGCGAAAACCAAGGCGATGATGGGCGATGCGATGATGAGGCCGGCACCGGCGACAATGACGTCGATGGCGCGCCGAAAACCATCCGGCGCCGGCGCACGCGAGGGCGGCGAACCGTCAAGCCCCATCGTCCTCAGCAAGATCGCATTGACGATCTTGACGTCGAACGTCGACACCGCCCGCGCGCGGGATGCAGCGCCCATTTGGGCGACGAGCGAGGGGATCGTCAGAAAGTTCTCCATTGCCTCAGCGAGCGCCCCCACGTCTTTCGGCGGCGTGATGTAACCGTTAACGCCATGCTCGACGGTTTCGCGGCAACCGGGCATATCCGTCGTGACGACCGCTCGCCCCGTCGACATCGCTTCGAGGATTGATCGCGGCAATCCCTCGCGATGATACGAGGGTAGTACGAAAACGCTTGATGCGGCGAGATAGGGCCGCACATCGTCGGTCGAGCCAAGATACTCGACGACGCCTTCCTGCCTCCAATCCGCGAGATCACTCGCGTCGATGCTGGCAGGGTTGGCGTCAAAGGGACCGAGAATCCGGAAGCGCGCATGAGGCCAGCGCGCCTTGAGGCGACGCGCCGCCTCGACGAATTCATAATGGCCCTTATCGCGCATCAGGCGTGCGACGACCAGGAAGGCCGGCGCGCCCTCAGGCGGCGGAACATACGGATAGTCTGCGGTGTCGACGCCAGATCCCGGCACGCGCATGACGCGCTGGTCGGTGACGATGCCGCAGCGGCGCATTTCCGCTTCATCGTCGGCGTTAAAAACGAAGACCGCGTCGGCGCGCTTTACGCCAGCGCGGTACAGCGCGGAAACGATGCGCTTAAGGGCGCCGTTGGTATTCTCCTCGCTGAAAATGAAGCCGAGGCCGCTCTGCATCGCGTAAAAATGCGGCGCGCCGGCAAGTCGTGCGGCGAGGCCGCCATAGATGATGGGCTTTTGCGTATACGCAAGCACAATGTCCGGCCGCTCACGCCGGAAAAGGGCGACAAGCGCAGCGAGCGTCTTGAGATCGCCAATCGGGTTGGTGGAGGTGCGCTCCATTGGAATGCGATGAAAGCGCACCTTCATCGCGCTGAGCGTTGCAATGGCGCCTTCATCCTCTTCCGGCGCGCAGGCGACGACGTCAGCGCCGGTCGCGACGAGGTCTTCGAGAAGCGCGCGGCGGAAATTCAACAGCGATCGCGTAAGGCTGGCGACGACGAGGATCTTCATGCGCGCCCGTCCGCCTTGCAAATGGAAGCGATCAAATCGTCATATTGCTTGCGCACGGCGTCAAGCGCGTAAAGGTCGGCGACGCGTTTGCGCGCCGCCCCGCCAAGCTCCTTGCGCCGGTAGGGCGGCAAGTTCAGCAATCGTAAAAGCGCTTCCGCGAATGCGCTGGCGTCGCCCGGCGGGGCGACCACGCCGGTGTCGCCGATAATGATCGCGCTGTCGCCGACATTCGTCGCCGCACAAGGAACGCCCGCCGCCATCGCTTCGCCGAGCACATTGGGAAACGCCTCGCCCCAGCGGGATGAAAGGGCGAAAATGTCGACGCCGGGCAGCCATGTTTCGGTGTCCGTACGGTGATCGGACAGTGTCACGCTGCCTTCGGGCAAGGTGGCGATAAGCTCCCGCAGCGATGCGGGCGGCGATTGCATTCCTTCGCCGACCAGCAACAGGCGCGCGCGGACCCCGCGATCCAGGACTGTTCGAAACGCGGTGATGAGCGTTTCCTGCGATTTCATCGGATGAAGCCGCGCGACCATCGCGATCACCGGCGCGTCGCCGTCGATTCCGAATGCGGCGGCAAGGCGCCCGCGAGCCTGGCTGTCAGGTCGAAACTTCTCGATGTCGAAGCCGTTCGGAATGACATGCGCGCGGTCATCGCGGAAGCCAAGCGCCGCATATTGCCGCCGGGCGACCTGCGAATTGTAGACGATAGCGGCGGGAATCGCCGACAGCCCCGCGCAGAGCCGCAAGACTGCGCGAGTCTGGAAAGGTTCGTGACTGATGTCGTCGATCGAGTGCCGCACGTTCCATAGAAGCGGCGGCGCGCCCCTAATGCCGAAGCGCGCCAGCGTCACGGCGAAGAATGCGTGATGCATCCATCCGACCACGGCGTCTGGGCGCTTGGCGACGATCGCTCGCCGCAGATTCTGAAGCGCGGCGAGCGAGGGTATGCCGCGCGCCATTCCAAGCGAATGAACTTCATAGCCGAGGGATTGCAGTCGCCGACCAGTGATTCCAGGTTCCAGCATCGACACAATGTGGATATCGGCAGGCGAAACGCCGGTCGCCACTTTCTTCAGCATGCGCTCCGCGCCGCCGACATTAAGCGCGGTGATGACATGCATTGCGCGCAGGCGCGCCGGCGCCGGCCGCGCGCGCGCGGAAGCGGTCATGGCGCTGGCTCCGTTGCGTCAACGATCGCGGCCAGTTCGCTGCCGCCGCCGATGGTCCTGACTTCTGAAAGGCGTCCATCCGCGCCGAGCTCGTAAAAGGCGCCGTGATGGCCGGTCCCGTCATTGGTACGCACAATGAGGAGCAGAGCGCCCGGTCCCGACAGGTAGGACTTGAGCGTTGCGACCGCCGCTCTCAGCGTCGCCTCCTCGAAATATTCGCGGTTAAGGACATTGGCCGCCCGAATGAAGTCGAAGCGCGACGCGAATTCCGGATTGCGTTTCAGGAGGTCGTCCTCGCGCAGTTCAATGTTGTCGTAGGCGGCGAGGCGCGGATTGATCAGCGCGACGCGGTCCGCCTTGGCTCCGCCGCCCTTCAGCGCCTTGCGCGCGGCGTCGGCGTAGCGCTTCTCGATCGCGGATTTGAAAAGCGACATCCCGGTGAATCTGTCGAGCCGGCGGCGCCACGGACGCACTGCGAATCCGTGAATATCATATTGAAGAATGTCGCCGCAGGAGTCGATCAGCACCCGAATATCCGGCGACAAGTGGACGATCGACGCGTATATGGAAAGGTCGGTCGCAACGAGCGACGGCGCCATTCCGGCGTCGCGAAAAGCATCGTAAAGTTCAGCGGTCGTGACGCCGGAGGAAATCCCGATGTCAAGCGCTGACGCGATGCGACGGCCCGGCGTTTTCAGAAGTTCGATCGCCATGGCGTTCAGCGCGTCGAGCCGGCCGCGCGCCGTCTGCTTTGAATTCCGGTTTCGAACTTTCAACGACCGGAAGAAGCGCGCCTCATCTTCCGCAGTGCTTTTGCGCGCCGGATCGAGAAAGTATTTTGCGGCGGTCAGCGCCATTTCAACGTTCCGCTTTTCGTGCGCGCGGCGCAGCTTCGATCGCGTTCGCGTAGAGCTCAGCGTGCCGCCGCACATATTCTTTCATACTGAAATGTTCCCGGATCCGAGCTCTGGCGCGCTCGCCGATCTTACGCCGTTCGGCATGTGAAATAGACAAAAGCCGGTGAAGCGCTTTAGTGATCGACTCGGTGTCGTTCGGGCGTGCGACGAGGCTTGCATCACCCACAACCCACGCGCAATCGCCGATATCCGTCACGATCGCCGGCACGGCGCACGCCATCGCTTCGGCGGCGGCCAGCGAAAACGATTCGCCCCAGGACGAAGTCATGGCGAAAGCGTCAAGCCCGGGCGCGATGTCTCGAATATCGTCACGAACC
>DNZB01000031.1:7337-8506 GCA_003506635.1 Parvularcula sp. | reverse complement strand
ATGAGGCGGCGATGTCGAAGCCGCCGTCGTCATCCCTGCTGCGTACGGTCGAAACGGTCGACGAACGCGCGCGGCGGACGGCGCTGCAAGCGCCGCGCCGCTCGTCAGCAGGAACGAGCGTCTGTCCACCTGTCAGCCTTTGAACGCCGCGCAGGCGACCCGGTCCCCCGCGCCGCCGATCGGCTGCGTCACATGATCGTCCGGGTTCGCATGGATGATGATCGCAAAGCCGTCGTCGTCGAGGAGCGGGTAGGGGCCGTTTTCGCTGGCGGCTGCCTCTGATGGCTTCAGATGGAGGTTCGCGCGGAAAAATTCCGCCGTCGCAGTTCCGTCCGCCCCGGCATGGATGTTGGGCAGGTCGCCGCGCTCTGAGCCCGCTGCGTTCTCAAGCCCGTGCTCGTGGTTCTCCGGATCGAAATGAGCGCCCGACGCCTTGAAGCCCGCGCCGGCGTCCTCGCAGGTTCCAACCATGTGGATATGCGTCCCGTGCCATCCGGGCGCGAGGCCCTCAACGCGCAGGCGCAAGAGCACGCCGTCCTTGGCGTCGACAATGACAGCCTCGCCCGCCGGCGCGCCAGCGCTGTTGGTGAAGCGGCTCGCAAGGCCGTTCCAGGTCGCGGGGGCTAGCGCACTTGCGGGCGCGGCAGCGTCGCCGGACGGCGATGCGGTTTCTTTTTTCCCGCAGGCGGCGGCTAATACGAGAAGGGCGAGGGTAGCTGTGCGGCGCATGTCAATCTCCAGCGTGGATGACTTCTTATAAACGAAAGCGACAAGGAAACGCCACGTTGCGTTCATTCGAACTCCGTCACCCCGGGGCGCGCCTCTTGGCGCGAACCCGGGGTCTATCTCCTGAAAGACCGGCGCGCGAAAAGGCGAGTTGCGGGAGATGGACCCCGAATCGCCTGCGGCGTCCGGGGTGACGGCGTTTAATTAGATCAGCCGCTTTCCCGCCGCATCGAGCGCCTCGCCGAAGCGGGCGACGACCGAATTGAGGTCGCTTTCTGAAATGACCAGCGGCGGGCAGAAGGCGATCGTATCGCCGAGCGCGCGCACGAGAAGGCCGCGCGACCTTGCCTCCGCCTGCACGAGCGCGCCGGCGCCGCGGGCGGGATCGAAGGGCTTGCGGCTGTTGCGGTCCTCGCTGAGTTCGACGGCGGCGATCATGCCGA
>DNZB01000031.1:668-6936 GCA_003506635.1 Parvularcula sp. | reverse complement strand
GCGGCGGCGACGGGGTGCCCTGAATAGGTGAAGCCGTGGCCGAAGAGCGTGATCTTCCGGCTCTCCTCGACCATCGCGGCGAAGACGCGCTCGTTGACGAGGAGGGCTGCCATGGGAATGTAGGACGCGGTAAGGGCCTTGGCGCAGGTCAGCATGTCGGGCTTCAGGCCGTAGGTTTCCGACCCCCACATGTTTCCGGTGCGCCCGAACCCGCAGATCACCTCGTCGGCGATCAGCAGCAGGTCGTATTTCCGGCAGATCGCCGCGATGCGCTCGAAATAGCCGACGGGCGGCGGAATGACGCCGCCGGCGCCTTGCAAGGGCTCCGCGAAAAAGGCGCCGACGGTGCCCGGCCCTTCCCTCACGATGATCGCTTCGGTCTCGGCCGCCATGCGCGCCGCGAAAGCGTCTTCGCTTTCGCCTTCCTGCGCGCCCTTCCAGTAATGCGGACACGGCGCGCGCAGGATGCGGGCGATCGGCAGGTCGAAATCGGCGTGCATGCGCGGCAGCCCGGTAAGGCTCGCCGAGGCGATGGTCGAACCGTGATAGGCCTTTTCGCGCGCGATGACCTTTTTCTTTTCCGGCTTGCCGTTCGCGTTCCAGAAATACCAGACGAGCTTTAGCGCGGTGTCGATCGCCTCCGACCCTGAATTTGCGTATAGCGCGCGGGTCAGCCCCGCCGGGGCGATTGCGATCAGACGTTCTGAAAGTTCGATCAGCGCCGGGCTCGTCCGGTGCGCAAAGGTCGAGCAATAGGGAAGTTCGACCATCTGGCGATAGGCCGCGTCGGCGAGGCGCTTTTCGGAAAAGCCGAGCGCGGCGGACCAAAGACCCGCCATCGCGTCGATATAGCGATTGCCGGCGTCGTCGATGACGCTCGCGCCGTCGCCTTTGACGACGATGAAGGGCCCCTCTTTCAGATGCGCGTCGAGATTGGTTTGCGCGTGGACATGATAGGCGATGTCGCGCGCGGCGTCGGAATTCGGGTTCATTGCGCGGCGATCCTTTCTTGCAGGGCGTGTTCTTCGGCCATGGCGAGTTCATAGGCGTCAAGCACGTCTTTCGGCGCCCCCGTCATGCGCGCCTTGCCGGCGTCGATCCAGAGGCAACGGTTGCAGACGCGCTCGATCAGGCGCCGGCCATGGCTGGCGATGACGACGATGCCCGCCGCGGCGACAAAGCGGTCCATGCGCTCGGCGGCCTTCTTCTGGAACTCGACATCGCCGGCGCTCAGCCATTCGTCGAGCAGCAAGATCTCCGGATCGAAGGCGGTGGCGATTGCGAAGTTAAGCCGCATACGCATGCCCGCCGACAGTGTGCCGACCGGCATCGAAAGGAACGGGCCGAGGCCGGAAAATTCCTCGATTTCAGCCCGGCGCGCCAGAATTTCCTTCTTGCTCCACCCGGCGGCGAGACCGCGCAGCATGATGTTCCGCCGCCCGTCCGCCTCCAGCTCCATGCCGAGGTTGATGTTGATGAGGTTCGTCGGCCGCGAACTCATTTCAACGACGCCCTCGTCCGGCGGCAGGAGGCCGGCGAGCACCTGCAGGAAGGTCGATTTGCCCGACCCGTTGCGCCCGATCAGCGCCCAGCGATCGCCTTTCGCCGCCTCCAGTCCGATGCCGTCGAGCGCCTGTACGCCGGTGATGGCGCCCGACGCATTGCGGATAAGCCGCGAGTCATCGAGCCCTTGCGGCGCCTCATGACCGTAGGAGTTCGGCCCAGAGCCTCTCAGAACCGGGAAGCGAACCTTGATGTTGACGGCTTTGATATAGGCCACGCCGCGCCTCAGACGAGATAGGGAAGGCGGCGGCGCAAAACCGCGCCCGCCAGGATCGCGGCGCCCCAGATGACGACGGTCGAGCAAAGGGCGAAAATCCAGTTCGCCGCCGTCGGCGGATTCCCTGTCAGCGGCGCGCGGAAGATTTCGACGAAATGCGTGATGGGGTTGAAGTCCGCGAGAACGCGCGTGACGCCGCTCGTCCCGTCATAGGTCCAAAGAATCGGCGTCATGAACAAAAGGACACGCAGGATCGTCGCGACCATATGCTCGACGTCGCGGTAGCGCGCGCTCAGGAAACCGAAAAAGAGCTGCATCGCGACGGCGTTGAAAACGATGATCGCGATCGCCGGAAGGGTCAGCAGCGCGACCGGCTTGAAGACGTGGCCGGTCAGGAGCGCGAACGCGAACCATGAGGCGAGCTGCAATCCGAACGGCACGAGCGTCCTCGTCACGTTTTTCAGCGCGTAGACGGAATAGGGAAGCGACACCGACTTGATCCACGCGGCGGCGTTGGTGAACAGCGCAGCGCCGTCCTGGATGTTCGACGTGATGAGCGCGAAGGCCGCATAGCCAAGCCCGACATGGGTGGCGTATTGTTCGATCGTCTTGATCTGCTCGGCGGTCGCGAGGTTGAAATTGCCGAAGAAGAGCGCGACCGCCCCGACAAAGGCGACATAACCGATGATAATCCACAAGAGGCCGAGCGCGCTGCGGCGATAGCGGCGCTTCGTTTCCTCCCACGCGAAAGCGCGCCAGACGCGCCCGGCGCGAAAGCCCGCAAATATGTCCCCGATGATTCCGCGAACGCCGAACTGCGAGTGCGCCGAAAAGACAAATCGCTCCCGCTGCGCCGGGTTCCCTTCAATCTTGGATTGGTGGACCATCGATGAACTTCGATCTTCAATGCCGCGACGACTTCTCTAAGTTGGCCCCCCGCATTTTTCAATTTGGCTTGCTAGAGAGATTTGGACATTGATCCACGCGCGCCTGAGCCTTGCAATTCTGCGCCTTTTCGATAAACGGGCTTGAGTTTCGTAGGCGGCGGTGTCCGGAATGACGATTCGAATATCTCGGGGTCGTCCTGAGCTATTGGCGAAACTGGACGCCGACGCGGCCTTGCGGTGCGCCAGTCGTGAGGAATTCGTTTGCCGATACGACGAATTATTTGAGCGATTCTATTCATATTTCAGTCCGGGAGTGCGGCCGCGCCAGATTGAAAACGCCAAATATCATAAATTGCGGTACATTGATCTTTGCCGAGAAAATTTCGACGGTCGGGTAATGGATGTCGGAAACGACAAGCCGTTTATCGTTTATTATCTTCGCGAGCTGAATCCGAGAGCGTCGTTCTTCACCATTTCGTACGACATACCTGAGACGCCCGTCGATCTTTACGACGTGGATATCGAGCAGGAGGTTTTTCCTGTCGAGGAAGGTGCATACGACCAAGTTATCTTCACGGAGGTTCTGGAGCATTTGTGGCGCGATCCGGCATTCGCTGTCCACCAAATGAACCGCGCATTGCGAAAGGGCGGTCTCGCGTTCATCACGACCCCAAACGCTTGCGAATTGCATGCGATTGAGTGCATTCTTTGGCAGGCGAATCCAAACCAGCGCAATCAGTTTTACTCAAGGCTCGAGTCTGGACATTTGCACCTTTGGACGGCGCAAGAGCTTAGAATTTTGTTTGAATCGAACGGCTTTGAAGTCAAGGAGCTGCGATCCTACGACTCGTATGGATATACGAATCGCAATGGAAAGCTGATGCAGCTTGCCCGTGAAATAAGTCCGCATGTCGAAATGATGGGTGAGACCCTGCTTATGCGCGCGGTGAAATCTGAAGCTCTCCCGCACCCGGTTTATGACGCGCGTCTGTTCCCCAACGGATCCGGCGTAAAATTTGAGGGCGCCATTCGGAATTTCGCTTCCAAGCATCTCGGCAACTAAGATATCGGGAATGCGGGAGACAGACGCTGACTGGGTAGCAATAGGTCGCCGCCAACCATATTGGGGGGTTGTGAGCGTTGATCGCTTCAAGGGGAAAAGCCTGAAGCACCGCGACGCGGCCATATTCTTCGAGAGTGGGCACGCATACGTTAGAAACGTCTTGGATATTACCCGCGCACTCCTCGACCCAAAATTCGAGATCAATCGGGCGCTTGATTTCGGCTGCGGCGTCGGGCGCCTTGCGATCGCCATCGCCAAGGCGGCGAAGGGCGAGGTTGTCGGCGTCGACGTGTCGCCCGACATGCTGCGCCTGTGCGCCGAGCATGCGAAGGACGCAGGCGTCGCCAATCTGACGCTGGTCGAAAGCGACGACGAATTGAGCGCCGTCAAGGGGACGTTCAATTTCATCAACACCTACATCGTCTTGCAGCACATCCCGCCCCAGCGCGGGATCGCGCTCATACAAAAGCTCCTCTCGAAAGCGGAAAACAACGGCGTCGTCGCCTTGCAGCTGACCTACGCCAAGGCGCGCAAATTCCTTGTGCATGAGGAAGGTCGGTCGGCCTATTTCCGGCGGGACGGCGCCTCGATCGTCGAGCTTTCGCCGCGCCCTGACCTCCGCCCGGAAGGCTCGATCACCATGTATGATTACGACCTCAATCAGGTGATGGCGGTCATTCAGGAAGCGACCAAATACCCGATGGCGGTCAAACCGACGGACGACGACGGCCATATCGGCGTTCAGATCGTTCTGAAGGTCGTCCGCTGATCGCGCCTTCTCCCTCCGCCGTGACACTCTCGGTCATCATCGTCAATTTCAATTCGGGTGCGCGGCTCGTTCGCTGCCTTGAGCATCTCGGCCGGCAGACCTTTCGCGACTTCGAGGTCATCATCGTCGATAACGCCTCGACGGACGGCTCGCTTGATAAAGCGCTCGCCGTCGCGCCCGCGCCCTTGACCCCGCGCGCGATCCGGTCCGCGACGAACGCCGGCTTCGCCGCCGCCAACAATCTCGCGGCCCGCGAAGCGCGCGGCGAATGGCTCGTTTTTCTGAACCCTGACGCCTACCCGGAACGCGACTGGCTGACGGCGCTCGTCGCCGCCAGCGAGCGTTTTCCGTCGGCGGACGCTTTCGGCTCGACGCAGCTCGACGCCGCCGATCCCTCGATCATCGACGGGGCGGGCGACGTCGTCCACATCCTCGGGATTCCCTACCGCGGCCATTTCGGCTGGCCGGCGGAGCTTCTGCCCGGCGATGGCGAGTGTTTCGCGCCTTGCGCCGCGGCGGCGATGTATCGCGCCCGCGTTTTCGCGGATCTCGGCGGATTCGAAGAGCGGTTCTTCTGCTACGGCGAGGATGTCGATCTCGGCTTCCGGCTGCGCCTTGCCGGCGGGCGCGCGGTGCAGGTGCGCGCCGCGCGCGTCCTTCACGAAGGATCGGGCGTCTCCGGACGATACAGCGACTTCACCGTTTACCATGGCAACCGCAATCGCATCTGGATGACGTACCGGAACATGCCGGCGTTGCTGTACTGGCCGCTTGTTCCGTTAAGGCTGCTGGCGGACGCCTATCTTTGTCTTCGGGCCTTCACCGTCGGAACCGGCCGCGCCTATGCGCGCGCGGTTCTGGACGGGTACGGAGGATTGCCGGCGCTGGCGAATGACCGCCGCCGGTTGCAAAAAACCCGCAAGGCGGGCGTCGGCGAAATTGCGCGGGCGCTCACCTGGTCGCCGCTGAAAGTTTCGCGGCGAGAGGCGTCTTTGCGGCCGATTTCACCGCGATAAGGGCGCACGCCACATCCTCGCCCAGATCGAATCCGATAGGGCGGGCTGGCACGGTTCTTGGTCGGCTGAGCGCGCGAAATTCTCCGGTGGGCGCCGCTTTTTCCGGTTGGATGCGTCGCGCCAGGAGGCTAAAGACGGGCGGCCTCGCCGCCGCATGACGGTTTTGTAATGTTCGCGCCGCTCGCGAGAGTCTCGCACGGCAAACGATTGGGAGTGACGTAAGATGACGGTCGAACTTTCCGCGCTCAACGGGACCAACGGGTTTCGGGTGATTGGCGAGGCGGTCGGCGACCGCGCCGGCTTCTCGGTTTCAGGAATCGGCGACATCAACGGCGACGGCCTCGGCGACTTCATCGTCGGCGCCTACACCGCCGATGCGAACGGCGCTGACTCTGGCGCAAGCTATGTGGTCTTCGGGCGGACGAGCGGCTTTCCTGCGAATTTCGCGCTTTCGTCCTTGAACGGATCAAACGGCTTTCAGATCAGCGGCGCGGCCGCCGGCGACGACGCCGGATTTTCCGTGTCGCGCGCGGGCGACGTCAACGGCGACAATATTGAAGACTTCATCGTCGGCGCGCCTTCAGCGGGCGGCAAGGGGGAGGCTTATGTCGTGTTCGGGCGCACGGCCCCGTTCGGCGCCGATCTCAACCTGTCGACGCTGAATGGAACGACGGGCTTCAAGATTGCGGGTGAAACGGCGGGCGACCGATTCGGGCATGCGGTGTCGGCGGCGGGCGACATCAACAATGACGG
>DNZB01000031.1:0-290 GCA_003506635.1 Parvularcula sp. | reverse complement strand
TCCTCCCTGAACGGATCGACGGGCCTCAGGATCGACGGCGCGACGGACGGCCAGAATGTCGGCCTTGCCGTCTCCGGCGCCGGCGACATCAACGGCGACGGCGTCGATGATTTCATCGTCGGCGCGCCCGGCGACCTCGACGAGGGCGCTGCGTTCGTCGTGTTCGGCCGCACCAACGGCTTCACCTCGCCGTTGAACGTCTCCGCGCTCAACGGATCAAACGGATTCAAGATCAGCGGCGAGGCCGCGGCGGACGTCTTCGGTTATTCGGTCGCCAGGGCCGGCGACAT
>DNZB01000366.1:4247-11805 GCA_003506635.1 Parvularcula sp. | reverse complement strand
TCGCCTCGCCCGCTCCAGTTTTCTTCGACCTTCACGCCCCTGCGCCGGAATTTTCGGCGGCGCTCCGCTATTTGATCCGTGCGCGGAACTGGATGGCGAAGGTCGGGTCAGGATCGCCCGAGAGCATCGCGCCCTTCGGATTGACGCAGACATGCCGGACATTGGCGTCATAGCCCGCCGCCGGCGCGTAGGTGCAGGCGGCGAAAGTGGCCGGCCGCGTCGCGGCGCTGGAATAGGCGACGTCAGTCGCCGGATTGAAGGTGAGCCCGGCGCCGGTCTGGCTGAAAAACACCGGTCCCGTCGCGGGGCCGGCGCCGTCCATGTCGCCGTTGAAGTACTCAATCTCGGCGGGAAGGCTGTCGATGACGAGAACCGAGCCCGCATCGGCCGAACCCGAGCCGATATTGGTCGCGCTGATCGTATAGACCACGTCGTTGCCGGGCGTCTGGAACTGCTCTGGTCCGGTCGCGATCGCCGGCGCGACCGTTTTCGCCGCGACGATTGTCGCGGTTCCAAGGCAGACCGCGCCGTATTCGATCCCGTCGACGAAAATGTCGTCGGCGTTGACGGTCCGTAGGCGGACGAAGCGGACGCCGCCGGCCGGCGCCGTGAGATTGACGCGTTCGAGCGCGTTCTGCACGGCCGACGGATAAGTCGCCGGCGCCGTTCCATAGGTTCCGGCCGCCGTGAAGGTCGCTCCGTCGGCGGACGTTTCAATAGTGAGGCCCGCGGTGTCGCCTTGCGTGCCGGTATCGCGGGCCGTGGAGACAATGATCGTCGAATATTGCGCAGCCAGCGCGCCGAAATCGAGGACAAGCGTGTCGGCGGCGTCGTTGATTTCGGCCGACGCCCCGCCCGGCGGCGATGTTCCCGCCGCAGCGAGCGCGCCGAGCGCGCGCGCCGCGTTGAGGACGCCGGTTCCGGTCGTCACTGCGGTCGCATTGCCGGTCTGATTGAACAACGTCAGCCCGGCCGGGCAGGACGGCGGCGGCGGCCCGGTGCTGATCGTCACCCGATAATCCTCGACCTCGCCGTCCGCGGCGAAGACCGTCGGTCCAAGGCCGAGCGCGGTCGACCAGCGAAACCGCGCGAAGGTCGGCGCGGTGGTCGTGAAGGCGGACGGCGTCACTGCGACGCCGATGATCCCTGCCGCGGGATTGGCGTCGCCCGCGCCATTGTCGGCGATGTCGCTCGCGATCTGTTCGCCGGCGTCGATGAAATCCCCGTCGCCGTTCCAGTCGATATAGCCTTGCAAGCGCCCGCCCGCGCCGGCGACCGCAACCGCAATCGTCGACTGGAAGGTCTGGTTGAGCGCAGGGATCGTCACGCCGTCATCGCCGGCGTCCGCGTTGGCGCCGGGGCTGTCGTAAGGCCCGGCGTCAACCGTGTTCGTCGCCCCGATCCGGAGTCCCGCGACGATGTCATGCGCCGGATTTCCATAGCTGATCGGCGCGTCGCCGAAATCCTGGTCGGCCTGCGGATTGGTCGCCGGGAAATTGAGAACCGGACAGGCGAAATCGAGCGAGGTCAGGCGGTTCGTCGCGCCCGCGCCGAGCGCGCCGATGCGATAGCGGAACGACGTCCGGCCCTGATAGAGAATCGACACGATATTCTGCGTCGCCGTCGGATCGATGCCGGGCGCGGTGAAATTCGTCCGCGCCTCGAAGCGGAAATTCGCCGGCGTCGAAGGGCCCGAAGCGTTGACGTCGAGATTGGTCGGATTTTCAAGAACGAAGGCCACGAAGGGCGTCGAGAATTCCGAATATTCGCGCAGCGACGCGCTGTCGCCGTCGATGTCGATGCCGGAGGCGGCGAAATCGACCGACACCGGCGTCGCGCCGCCGGCGGTGACGAAGGAAATCGTGAAGTCGGCGCTGCGCTCGTTCGTGCCGCCGAGTTCCGGCTGGAAAGCCGGCACGTTGCCGGTGTCGCGGTCGATGATCGTCAGCGTACCGTTGGTGACGGCGTCGATCCGGACGATGGCGTCAAGGCCGGTTGCGACATTGGCGAAGCGATAGACCGCCCCCGCCGTCAGCGGCGTTCCCGAAACCAGCGTCGAGCCGCTGAAATCAAGGAGCGTGATCGGGTTGCCGTGACACTGCGCCGTCTGCGCGGCGGCCGGGACGATGACGGCGCACGCGGCGAGCGCTGCGGCGACGCTGCGCTTCAGTATACGGATCATTGGCGCGCCCCCTCGCCCGCGCGCGGCGAAATCGCGTCGAGAAGGCCCCGCGCCGTATGCTGGTCGAACTTGATGCGGAGCTTCAGGTAAGGCCCGGTCGCGGAATATTCCGCCGCGGCGAAATCCTGGTCGCTGAAGCCGTCGAAATTCCACCCCAGCGACAGCCAGACGTTCTTCGCGGGCGAAACGCCGACCGACGGTCCGTAGGCGTATTGCGTCGCGCCGGAATTCCACGAATGCAGAACCTCGGCGTGGACGCCGAGATCGATTCTCGCCGTCACGTCATATCGCGCCTCCAGCCCCGCAAGCTGCGTCACGCCTGACAAGTCCGCCCCGTCCGCGGAGAAAGCCGAATATTTGACGCCATGGTTAAGGGAGAGTTGCAGGCGCTCCGTCGCTTGCGCATTGAGCGCGAGATTGTGGACCGCTTTCCAGCTTCGCTGCTGCAAGTCGACGGATTGCTGCTTCACGTCGAGGCGGTTGAAGATGACGACGCCTTCGTCATGCGGGCGCCAGGAGGCGCCGATGCGGGCCTCGAACCGGCGCTCGTCGGGGGTGAGGTCGTTGTTGTTCTGCTCGAACCGCCCCGCGGCGCCGAACGACAATTGCTCGGAAAGCTCGCGCGCCGCCGCCGTCGCGACCATGTAGCGCTGGCCGGCTTCGGATTTGCGGATTTCGAAGCGCCCCGAACCCGTCGTCGCCTTGTCGCGGAAGCCCGCGCCGACATAGAGCGAGGTGAAAGCCCCGTTCGCCTGTTCAAAGGGCGAGCGGGGCGCGTCCGGGACGATGTCGTCGACGGCGTCGACGCCGCCTTCGGTCTTGAGGTCTTCCCGGCGCGAAAGTCCGAGCGAGCCGGTCCACTTCTCCGAAAGCTTCACCTGCTGGTCGAGGCCGAAGGTAGCGCCGATGCGCTCGCCCGTATCCTGCGTGATGCGGTCGCCGGCGAGCGTCAGGGCCGCGCCGGTCCACGGCTCGGCCTTCAGCCCTACCGTCGTATTCGACTGCGAAACCGCGTCGCCCGAAAGGATTTCATGGGTAGCGCTCAGCGTGAAGCCGTCGAAGAGGCGCTGGTCGAAGCCGAAATTCGTCCGTGTCGGGAAGTGCGCCGAAGCGTCATCGCCCGCGACCGCCTGCTCGCGCCCCGCGCGCAAGGAGAGCCCGAGTTTTTCGAAACGCTGGCGGGCCGACGCGGTGACGAACAGGCCCTCCCGCTCCGGTCCCGTTTGCGGGGCTTCCCGGACGCCCCGCAGCCCTACCGAGCCCGAGGTTTCCGCCCCGTCCTGGCGGAGCGCTACTTCGGCGATCTCACGCGCGGCGCCGGTTGAAAGATTCTCCTCGCGGTAGGCCTTCGCCTCGACCGCACGCGTCGCGTTTTCAGTGGTCAGGCCGCCGTCGAATTCATCGATCCGCACCCGGATTTCCGCGCCATACCGGCGGACGCCGACCTGCGCCGAGGTTTGCTGCTCAAGCCCGAAACCGGCGCTGACATCGCTGAAATAAGCCTTGGCGTCGACGCGGTCGCCGGTATGGACGACCTCGGCGAGGATCGCATCCGCCTCGGTAGAGCCGGCGGCGCCATCCGCGAAGGAGCGGGCGTACTCGGCGCGCAGCTCTGTCGCCTCGCTCAGATTGACGACGACGTCCGCGCCGGCGAGATCGGTCGTTTCCGCGCCCGCGCCGGCGTCTTCCTCGTGGATGAAGGTCGCGCCAGCCTCGCCCCGGCCGCCGAGGAACTTGACCGCGCCGCGCCCGCCGGCGGTCAGCGCGCGGTCAACCGGGGCCGACGTTTCATAATCGACGAGGATGACGTTCGGGTTGAACGCGGCGTCCGAGGCCGGAACGGGGAGGCGGAAAATGATTTCGCCGGTGTCGAAGTCAATCTCGTAATCGGCGTATCGCGCGAGCGTCACGCTCGAAACGATCACATCCGGGCGGAAGCGGTCGCGCGTTTCGATGGTGATGGTTTCGGAATTCCGGACAAGCGGCGCGGCCGAGAGCTGATAGCGGCCCGAGGTGCCGTCGGCCGCGAGTTCGTCGCGCACGAACGCCTGGTTCGTATCGGTCGCGAAGGCCGTGAACTCGAATCGCTCGCCCTGATAATCCGCCGACAGGCCGGAAAGACGCCGCGAATAGCGGGAGAGTTTCGCTTCCGAAAGGCCGGTGTCGAAATCGCCGAAGACGCCGCGGAAGGCGTTTTTCTCCGCCTTGAGGTAGACCGGATAGCGGCTTTGCGCCTCGAATTCCTGGGTCGAGCGGTCGCCGAACAGGGGATAACGTTCGTCCGGATTGACGTCGCGGAAGAGATCGCCGTCGGCATCCCCGCGCTTTTTCTTGCTGTCGCCGGCCAGGGTGACAAGCCAGCCGCCCTTGACGACGCCCTTGGCGAAACCGGCGATGCGCCCGTCGCCGACGATGTCCGTCGCGTCGGGCGCCGCCTTGTTATTCTCGAATTCGATCCCGCCCTGTCCTTCCGCGAGACCGACGACGATCCAGTCGCGCGGGGCAGGCTTCACATAGGTCCGGAATTCACGGGTGCGGCCATTGTCGAGTTCGACCTCGATCCGCAAGGGTCCGGTTTCGACTGTCGGTTCAAGTTCGATGAGCGCGACGCCGCCCTGCCCGACCGGAATGCCGGACTGGCTCGAGAGCGGCGCGTCGAGCGCGTTCAGATCCTCGGCGCGCGCGCGTTCGGCCGTCCGGTAAGGGGCTGACACCTCAACGCTGAGAAGCCGGCCGGCCCTTAGGGGCCGCCCGGCGCCGTCGGTCACGTGAATGGCGAGGACGGGGCGCGATCTCCCGTCCGCGAACAGCGAACTTCGCTCCTCAAGGAGCGCCGCCCGCTCCGCGCGGCTGACATAGGGGATCACGCGCTTCAAGCGCGCAACCTCCAACCCGGCTTCATTTCGGAGCCGGACTTCAAAGACGTTGTCGCCCTCGCGAAGATCGACGCCCTTCCAGTGCGTCAGCGCCAGGGTGCGGACGAGATTGACTTCGCGGCCGGCGAAATTTTCCGGCGGAACCTCGCGGCCGTTGAGGGTAAGCGTCGGGCGCAAGGCGATATCATGCTTGACGCCGAGATTGACGCTCCCGGCCGAGGGCGTCGCGCCCGCCGCCGGATAGGCGACTTCATTGCCGGCGCCCTGCCCGTTCAGCCAGGCTTTGTTGAAGCGAAGATATTCCTGATCCGGATTGACCGGCGCCGGCGCGGCTGCCGCCGTGTCTTCCGGCGCGGGCTTTGTCCGCCTCAGGTGGAAATTCGCTCGCCATACCGCCCCGCCCCGCGCATCGACGAATTGCGAGCCCGCGCTGCCGGCATAGCGCGTGTTGTCGTGGCACAAGACAAGCTCCGTTCCGCCGGGCAGGCTGTCTTCGTCGACCTGCACGACATGGGTGCGCGGGCTTACCCCTTCGAAATGGTAAAGGCCGTTTTCATCGGTGACGGTCGTAAAGCCCGTCTCCATGTAGAGCCGGACGCCTTCGACGCCTTTGGCGGTCTTCGCGTCCTCGCAGCCCGCCTCGACGACGCGGCCGATGATGGTGAGGGATGACCGCAGGAAATCATCGACGATATCGACCGCGGCTTCGGCCCGGTTCGAAACCGGCGTTCCCGCCGGATTGACGCCCTGCGCCACGTTGACCGCAGCGCCGAGCCGGGCCCCCGCCGTCACTTCGACGATGTAGGTAAGGGTCAAGGCAGCGCCCGGGTCGAGCAGACCGGCGTCGATCGTCAGCGTACGTCCGTCTGCGCCGGTCACGGGCGCCGGTATGACCCGGCCATCGGCCCTTGCCGTGCCTTGCTGGAAGCGCAAGCCCAAAGGCAGCGTGTCGATGACGCGCGCCGGGGTCGCGGTCGTGCCGCGGTTTTCGATGCGTATCTCATAACGCACGAAATCGCCGGCGGACGCTGTCGCCGTACCCGCTGACTTCGTCAGCACGACATCCGTCGAGGGATCGAGCGGGGTGTCGAATTCAAGCGCGCCCGGCCCGGTCAGCGTGAAGGGCTGGCCATACGAACCCGGGATGATGGTGAAAGGCGCGTTGTTCAGCGCGTCGAACGCCGGCGGCTGGACAGATGACGGCCCGCCATACCCCGTCGGCGGCGTGACCAGCAGGCGATAGGTCCCGGGCGCCAGGATCGGGAACAGATATTCGCCATCCCCAAGGTCATAGGTGAGGCCCCCAGCGTCCGTGACGGTAGCGCCGCTGACGACCGTTGAGGGATAGGCGGAAACGCCGTCAATGCCGAAAACGCTTGCGGGCATGCCGGTCGCATCATCGACGATCGTGACGATCGCCCCGTCGATCAGCGCGCCGGTAAGGCTGTCGAAGACGCGCCCGAACGGGTCGACGCCCGCCGTGTCGGTTGAAACTTCCGTCAGATCGAAAGGGTCCTGGTAGCGCGCCGTCAACGCGCTACCTTGCGCGATCGTCAGCATCGCATCGTCGGTGACCGGCGCGCCCGTCTCGCTCGGGATCCAGGCGTAGAATTCGCCGGTATCGGGCCCGCTTTCGAAAAGCCGCAGCGTGACGAAGTCGCCATTGCCGGTCGCGATGGTCGCGACGATCGTCTCAATGACGGCGGGATCGCCGTTCTGGCCGGCGTCGGTGACGCGCACGATGACCGGCTCGCCGGCGAAATAGCGTTCCGCCTCGGTCAGCGGGACCGGCGCGGCCGTGTTGATCGGCGCTCCGCCCGCCGATACCAGCGGCCCGACGGCGCTGAACGGCCCGCCCGCGCCGTTTTGAAACTCAGCGCCGTTCAGCCGAACCGGAACGGCGCCTGGCACCGCCGGCGAATAGCGGAAAAAGGTGATGGTCGACGGCGTGCGCTGCGCTTCGATGGTGAAAATCGCATCGGGTGTCGTCAGCCTTGTCGTCACCCCGCCGAGGGTGAACGCGAGCTCCGCGCGGTTGACGACTTGCGTCCCGAGCGGCGCGGCGGCGGCGGCGCAGGCGGTGAAGAAAAGAAGCAGCGGCGCGAGCCGGAAGGCGGCGAACATTCGCCGCAAAACGCCTCCGATGACTCCCCGCCCAACCACTTTAACCGAGCCCTTTCGGCTCAAACTCAACAAGGCGCGTTGCACGGCCCTTCAAAACAGCGCCGCCGCCCCGTCAGTCCGGAGCGGCGGCGCGTCAGAAAAGATCCGGCGCCGTCCGCGTCAGCGAACGAGCGCGCGGATCGTGACGGTGCCGGTCGCGCCGGGCGCGAGCGACGCGCCGGTCAATGAGACCGTGCAAGCGCTCGTGCAGCCCGCGCCGCCCGCCGGATTCGTCAGCGTGCCCGCCGCCGTGAAGCCGGCCTGCGCGGAGGAGACCCACTGCACCTCGTTCGGCAGCACGTCGCTGATCGCAATCGCGCTCGCCGTCGCCGCCGCG
>DNZB01000366.1:3993-4200 GCA_003506635.1 Parvularcula sp. | reverse complement strand
CCGGCGCCGTCCGCGTCAGCGAACGAGCGCGCGGATCGTGACGGTGCCGGTCGCGCCGGGCGCGAGCGACGCGCCGGTCAACGAGACCGTGCAGGCGCTCGTGCAGCCCGCGCCGCCCGCCGGATTCGTCAGCGTGCCCGCCGCCGTGAAGCCGGCCTGCGCGGAGGAGACCCACTGCACTTCGTTCGGCAGCACGTCGCTGATCGC
>DNZB01000366.1:2690-3667 GCA_003506635.1 Parvularcula sp. | reverse complement strand
TATTCAACGCAAGCGCCCGGCGTCGCGAAGCTGTTCGCAATGACCGTGTCGGTCGCGCAATTTGTCGGGTTGGTGCGGATGACCGAGACCGTCTTGTTCGCGGTGACGGCCGCGGCCGCGACCGTGTAGCGCGCGGTCGAGGAGTGCGCGCCGTCATTGGCGACGTCTTCGGGCGCGCCCGCCGTGCCGGTTCCGTCGGCGAGAACATCCTGCGCCGCGCCGGTCAGGGTGTTCGTCGCGGCGGCGGTGATTTCCGTCCCCGGCGTCGAGGCGTAGGCGGGATCGAGCGAGGCGGTCGGATAAAAGGAATTGGCGATCAGCGCGACATCGTCGAACTGGCCGTTGGTCGCGCCCGCCGGCACATTGCCGGTGAGGATGACCCAGAGCCGCGCATCCGGCGCGACGTTCGGCGTCACCCCGGCGCCGAGCGTATAGGCCGTGCCGGCGCCGGCGTCGTCGACGCCCGGCGTAAAGACGCCGTCATTGCCGGCGTCGGTGTAAAAGCGCGCCGTGTAGGTTCCAATATCGAAGGTGTCGGCGGCGATATCCTTGATGGAGAGGCGCCAGGCCGTGTTGTCATTGCCGCTGTTCAAGACGCCGTAGACGACGCGCGCGCCGGTCTGGCCGGGCGACACGGTCGCGTTCGCGACCGTCGTCACCGTCAGGTCGACCTTGCGGTCGACGGTGAAGCGCGTCGGCGCGCCGGACGTGTTGATCTGCGTCTGCGAAACGCCGCCGACCTGATAGTCGAGCGTGAACGAGTTCGCGACGCTTGTGCCGGCGCTGGTTCCCGCGGCGAAAGCCGGGGCGGCGCCCAGAGCGGCGGCGCCGACGGCCGCAAAATACGCAACTTTCCGCATGACGCGGCCGAAGGTTCTCATACGCAATTCCCCATGCACCGAGAACCCGAGGTTTCGCACAGCGTTCTAAACAAAGAGATAAAGTTGACACTAGGAAAATATTACCTATCGCGTTGC
>DNZB01000366.1:0-2364 GCA_003506635.1 Parvularcula sp. | reverse complement strand
CGCGGGCCCGTTAGCGCCGCGTTTACCGCGTTCGCTTATCGCAATGGCGGGAATTGCAGAGAAAGGCCTTCGTCATGCGCAAGATTCTCGCCCTCGTCGCCGCCGCGCCCTTGGCGTTCAGCGCCGCTGAGGCGGCGATGACGGCGCGTCAGGTCGTTGAAAAGGAAGTCGTCGCCACGGCCCCGAACGGGGAAGAAACCGTGCGGCGCGTGCCGGCCGACAAGGTGACGCCCGGCGAGACGGTCGTTTATTCGATCCGCTACGAGAACGACGGCGCGGCGCCGGCCGCCGACATCGTCCTTGTGATGCCGGTGCCGAAGGAAGTCGCCTATGTCGAGGGTTCGGTCGGCGGCGAGGATACGGCGAGCGTTTCTTTCTCGGCGGACGGCGGCGAGACCTACGTCGCGCGCGGGCGCCTGACGATCGTCGAGGGCGGCGAAACAAGGCCGGCCCGCGGCGATGAAATCACCCACATCAAATGGACGCTGACCGCGCCCGTTCCGGCCAAAACCGGGGGCGAAGTCTCGTACAAGGCGGTTCTGCGGTAAGCGCGGACCCTTCGCCTTCGCGTTTTCAGGCTGCCGCTGAATAGCTCCGTATACGGCCGCTTTCGGCGCTTCTTCCTTCACCTCCCCCATGCGGGGAGGTCGAAAGTCGTTTTTCGCAACTTTCGGGCGGGGGGTCGGCGCTCTCACGAAAGCATTTCACCCAATTGATAGGGCGCCCCCCCAAAACCGCTGCGCGGTTTTGGCCTCCCCGCAAGGGGGAGGCTTTCGCAGATGAAGAAATCGCCGCCTTCCCCCCTCTCCCGCTTGCGGGAGAGGGGCCGGGGGTGAGGGGGCGTGTCTCAAGAACAGAAGGCGTTTCTTGGGGGCGCCGCCCTCACCCTTACCCGTCGATCGCATGCGATCGACCCCGCAAGAGCGGGAGAGGGGACGCAAGCATATGCGATAGCCCTGCCCGCAAGGGGGAGGCGAAGAACGGGCGCCGCGTCCGCGAACCGGCGCCCGCCCGCGCGCGCATCATCCGCGCGATCCCGTTTGCTTCCCCCTCGTCATCGGCGCCTCGGGCGGCATCAGCGATAATCACCGGGAAGGACCGGATGAGCTATCGCGCGCCGAAAACCGGCGGCTTTTCTGGTGAATATCGAGGCGTTGTGAGAAGCGAACAGACGCGAGGTCCCGCTGCTCCCTACTCCCTGCTCGCGCCGCTCACAGCGCCAGCTTGTACCCGCCCGCTTCCGTCAGCAGGAGCGTCGCCGCGGCCGGGTCCGGTTCGATCTTCTGGCGAAGGCGATAGACATGCGTTTCCAGCGTGTGCGTCGTCACGCCGGAATTATAGCCCCAGACCTCGTCGAGCAGGACGTCGCGCGTCACCGCCTTGCCGCCGGCGCGATAGAGGAATTTGAGGATCGAGGCTTCCTTTTCAGTGAGCTTGATCTTGCGGTCCGTCGCCGACACCAGCATCTTGACCGCCGGCCGGAATTCGTAAGGCCCGACCTTGAAGACCGCGTCCTCGCTCTGCTCGTGGCTGCGCAAATGCGCGCGGATGCGGGCGAGCAGCACCGCGAATTTGAACGGCTTCGTCACATAATCATTGGCGCCGGAATTGAGGCCGAGGACCTGATCGGCGTCGGTGTCGGCCCCGGTCAGCATGATGATCGGCGATTTGAAGCCGTTCTTTCGCATCACCTGACAGGCCTCGCGCCCGTCCATGTCGGGAAGGCCGATGTCAAGGAGCACAAGGTCGATATGCGCCTCGTCCTTCGTGCGCTGGATCGCGGCGCCGGCGGTCGCTTGCGCCTCGACGGCGAATTCTTCGTGATGCGCGAACTGGTCGAGCAGCGTTTCGCGCAAGAGGTCATCGTCGTCGACAAGCAGGATTTTCCGGGCGCGCGCCATCGTGACCTAGCCTTTTCTCGATTTCCAATTGGGCGGCCTTAGACCTAAGGTCGCCTGTTCACAAAATCAAAACCCTTCACGCCGGCGTGAGGCGCGGCCCGAACAGCGCCGTTCCGATGCGCACATGTGTCGCGCCGAGCTGCGCGGCGATGTCAAAATCGCCGCTCATCCCCATGGATAACACGCCAAGGCCGTTTCGGGCGGCGATTTTCGCCAATAAGGCGAAATGCGGCGCGGGGGGATCGTCCGCGGGGGGGATGCACATCAGCCCTTCGACGCAAAGGCCGAATTCGCCCCGGCAGGCTGCAATTAACGCATCAGTTTCATGGGGGCCGACGCCGGCCTTTTGCGGTTCCGCGCCCGTGTTGACCTGCACGAGAAGACGCGGGCGCTTGCCCTGCCTTGCCATTTCGTCGGCGATCGCACGGGCGATTTTCGGCCGATCGACCGTCTCGATGACGTC
>DNZB01000150.1 GCA_003506635.1 Parvularcula sp. | reverse complement strand
GATAGTCCGTATTTTGCGGCTGTACCCCGCATAAAGGGCCGAAAATTCGCGCAGCGCACGGCGCCAAAAGGCGCCTTTTACTCCGCCGAACGCGGCTTCAGGCGCGGTCCGACCCTGTAGGCCGGAAGCGGAGCGGCGGGCTCAGGCGCGGGCGCTGACGGCGCGGCCGGAGGCGGGCCCGTCAGCATGCTGAGGGTGTCGCTCGCTTCGATTGACAAGCTCTCGATCGCGGCGCTGGCGATGCGGCGGCCGTTGCGAAGATCATAAACGACGATCTCGCGGCCGGCCGGGCCTTCGATTTCGAGCGCGACGCGGTCGCCGTCGAGCGCGATCGACTGGATGCGGGCCTCGTCAGGAAGGGTGATGACGCCGCGCGTCTCGGCGGGCGCGGCGTCCGGCAGGCGCGCCGGGGACGGCGGCGGCGCGGCTTCGGGAAAGCGTGCGGCGTCAGCGCGGACGGGCGCCGCCTCGCCGGGCTTTCCGAACAAGGCGAGCGCGACGAACACGATCGCGAGGAACACCGCCGGCATCGCGAAAAAGCCGGCGATCACCGCCGGCGCGGCGCCAGACGGACTTTCGTCCTCGCTGCCTTGCGTCGCGCTCGGGCGCGGCGGCGCTGCGCCGGCTTCCTCGTGGGATTCAGTGAGAAGGCGGAGCGCCTGGCGGCGCAGACGCTCGACGCTTGCGGTCGCAGGGTCGGGCGCGACCAGCACGAAATTCGGGTCCGGGTTCGACGACGGCGCCGCCATTTGACAGTCCTTCACTCCCATGGGATCGGCGGCCGATGACGAACGGCGACATGACGGCCCCGAAGGGGCGCCTTTCCCTGACGGTTAACGCCGATCATGCCGGAACAAGGCTTGATAAATGGTTGTCGGAAAACGCCGCGGGCCTTACCCGTACACGGATCAAGGCGCTGATCGCGGCGGGCGCCCTGACGCGCGGCGGCGCGCCTTTCGCCGATGGTTCATGGAAAGTTAAGGCGGGCGAGACCTATGCGATCGACATTCCGGCCGCCGCGCCCGCCGAGCCGAAGGCGGAGCCGATCCCGCTTGATGTTCGATATGAAGACGATGACCTGATCGTCATCAACAAGCCGGCGGGCCTTGTCGTCCATCCGGGCGCCGGGAACTGGACCGGCACGCTCGTCAACGCGCTGATCGCGCATTGCGGCGCGAGCCTTTCGGGCGTCGGCGGCGTCATGCGTCCGGGCATCGTCCACCGGCTCGACAAGGACACTTCGGGCCTCATCGTCGCGGCGAAGAACGACGCGGCCCATCAAGGACTTTCCGCCGCGTTCTCGGTGCACGACATCGAGCGCGTCTATTCAGCGATCGCGCTCGGCTGTCCGCGCCCCGCGGTCGGGACGATCGACGCCGCCCTCGCGCGCGCGGCGGACCGGCTGACGATGACCGTGGTCGATGAAGAGAGCGGCCGGCCTGACATGCGCGCGGCTGTCACGCATTATCGGGTGATCGAAATCTACGGGCGCGGCCGGGCGAAACTCGCGGGCGATGCCCTCGCCGCGTTGATCGACTGCACGCTTGAAACCGGGCGCACGCACCAGATCCGCGTGCACCTCGCCTCGATCGGCCATCCGCTGATCGGCGATCCGGTCTATGGGCGCGGGCCCGGCCTCTCAGGTCTAAGGCCCGGCGAGCCCGCCGCCGATCGTGCGATCGCCGCTGTCGCAGGCTTTCGCCGCCAGGCGCTCCACGCGCGCGTGCTCGGCTTTGCGCATCCGGTGACTGGCGAGGCCCTACGCTTCGAGGCCGAACCCCCGGGCGATTTCAATTCGTTGAGGTCAGCGCTCGCGGCGCTTTAGCGATTTGCGGACGCGAACGACATATAACATATTGAAATTGCAGCCGCAAAATGATTTCAACGATGTTTGGTCGTTAGTTCTGCTAATGTCTGTTGCAAGATTGACCCGCTTGCATGACGAACACGGACCCCTTCTGGTGACTTCAACCCAAGCGCCCCATATGCCAGTCAGGAGACGGGCGGGCATTCGGGTCCGGACGGGAGAACAGGACCTCAGATGGCAAAAGACATCGTCGCCGCCCCGGCGCTGACGCCGGAAGGGAGCCTTTCCCGTTACCTCGCCGAAATCCGGCGCTTCCCGATGCTGGCGAAGGACGAGGAATACATGCTGGCGAAGCGCTTCGCCGAGCACCAGGACCCCGACGCCGCCCAGCGCCTTGTGACGAGCCATTTGCGCCTCGTCGCCAAGATCGCCATGGGTTATCGCGGATATGGATTACCGATCGGCGAGGTGATCTCGGAAGGCAATGTCGGCCTGATGCAGGCGGTCAAGCGCTTCGACCCCGACAAGGGGTTCCGCCTTGCGACCTACGCCATGTGGTGGATCAAGGCTTCGATTCAGGAATACATCTTGCGCTCGTGGAGCCTCGTCAAGATCGGCACCACCGCCGCGCAGAAAAAGCTGTTCTTCAACCTCCGCAAGATCAAAGGCCAGATCGACGCCATCGACGACGGCGACCTGAAACCCGATCAGGTGAAGCTGATCGCCGACAAGCTCGGCGTCGAACAGACCGAAGTCGTCGAGATGAACCGGCGCATGAGCGGCGGCGAGGCTTCGCTTAATGCGCCGATCGGAAACGGCGAGGACGCCGGCGGCGAATGGCAGGACTGGCTTGTCGATGAAAACGCCGTCAACGCCGAACAAAAGCTGGCGAAGGAAGGCGAATTCGACCTTCGCTTGTCGCTTCTTGAGCGTGCGATGGAGACGCTCAACGAACGCGAGCGCCATATCATCGAAGAGCGGCGCCTGAAGGACGAGCCTGCGACGCTTGAGGACCTCAGCAAGGAATTCGGCGTCAGCCGCGAGCGCGTGCGCCAGATCGAAGCGCGCGCCTTCGAAAAATTGCAGCAGGCGATGAAGCGCCTCAACCGCGAAGCGCACGCCGAGACGCTGGACGGATAAGGCGCTTTCCGAAGCAGCGCTCAGATCAAGCGATCGCAGGTTCTTATTATTCTGCATACTGACTGTTTATTCGTCGACCTGCCGCGCTGACGAACCCGCAATCTTCGGACGGCGCGATTTCGACGCCCGCCCTAATTGAGAACCGCTGAGGAGGACCAGCCGTGCCCGAAACGCCCGCTTCCAGAGAAAAGGTCGATCGATTTCGCGCAATGCACAAGCAGGGCGCGGCGTTCCTGATGCCGAATTTCTGGGACGCCGGTTCGGCGCGCATCCTCGAAGGACTCGGCTATGAAGCGCTCGCGACGACGAGCGCCGGCTTTGCCTTGACAAAGGGCCGTCCCGATTACGGCGTCACGCGCGAGGAGGCGATGGCGCACGCGGCCGAAACCTCGGCGGCGGTGAAAGTTCCGGTGTCCGCCGACCTTGAGAACGGGTTTGGTCCAGCGCCGGAGGATTGCGCCGAGACCATCCGGCGCGCGTCGCTGACGGGCCTTTGCGGCGGATCGATCGAGGATTCGACGGGCGACGCCTTGCGGCCGATCGTCGAGCGGTCGCTCGCCGTCGAACGGGTCACAGCGGCGGTCGACGCCGCGCGCAAAGTCCCGCAAGGTTTCATTCTGACCGCGCGCGCCGAAGCGTTTCTTTACGGCGAGGCGGACCTCGATGAGGTCATCGGTCGGCTGCAAGCCTTTGAGGCGGCGGGCGCCGACGTATTGTTCGCGCCCGGACTACCGGATCTCGGCGCTGTCAGGGCGGTTTGCGCTTCAGTGTCGCGCCCTGTCAACGTGCTGGTGCTCGGCGGGCTCGCGCGCCATTCGGTCGAGGACTTCGCCGCGGCGGGCGCTGCGCGGTTATCGCTAGGATCGGGCCTGTCGTCGGAGGCCTATGCCGCGCTCGCCGAGCAAGCCGCAGCGCTCAGGGCTAGCGGGACCTTCGGCATGTTCGGCAAACGCCGCGAAGCGCAAGCGCAGGTGCGTGCGATCATCAGCGCCTGAAAGGGTCAGTCTCCGGGCGCTTTTGATTTCAACCCGGCGCGAAATTTAAGAGCCTTGGCATGTAAGGCTTCGCCAGCCTTCACTTCGTCGTTTCGTATCGTTTCTGATTTGGGTCTTGAGGCGAAGAGCGAAGCGGCCGCGACGGCGCGAATGGCGATGCCGGACGGCGTCTTCAATGATGACGGCATGGCGTCCTCCCAAGAGTGGCGCGCCCTTTCCGGGCGTCGCATCGGGAGAAATATAGGTGCGCCAGCCGCGCGCGAAAAGAAGCGCCGCTCGCCAATCGTCAACGCAGACGATGCATTGCAACATGTCAGATGCGGATGACGTATTCCTTGCGCGTCGTCTCCACCACCTCCCAGGTCCCCTCAAAACCTGGACGGATAATCATGCTGTCGCCCGCGACGAGGCGCCGTGGCGGCGCGCCATCCGGCGTCACGATCGAGACGCCGGAAAGCAGCCGGAAATATTCCCACTCAGAATAATTGACGCGCCATTTTCCCGGCGTTCCTTCCCAGACGCCGGCGAAGAGCCCCCCGGCTTGCGCGTCGATTTCCCAATTCCTGAAGCGTGGGCTTCCGGAAACCAGTCGACCGGTCGGCGGCGCGCTTTCCTCGAACGCCGCGCCCTCAATGGAGAAATTCAGAAAGAGCCCTTTGGTCATTTCACAAGCCGCCGCCGCTCGTCGATTGCGCGTTTGGCTCCGCGAAGGTCCAGATCTTCGCACTCGCGAACGAGCCTGATCGCTTCGATATATTTTCCTTCATGAATCAATCGGTCAGCCTATTGCTGCGTATCCGCGGGCAGGCTGGCGAGATCCGCCTCCGCCCTCTGGCGATCAAGCGCGCGTCGCTCCGCGCCTCTATCGTCTCTTGGCGCGGTTGACCGCCGGCCGAGCATCCAGCCGGCAACGAACATCGCACCCGCGATCAACGCCCATTCGGAAGAAGGAAGTTGCGGCACTGTCATAGCGCAATCACATTTCGGATGGCTATTGCGATGAGAGCTGATGTCGCGAGGACGAAGATCGTGAAACGAACGATCACTACCCGAACGACGATCTGGGCGAACGAGTGGGCGACGCGCAAACCGACATAACCCCACGCCAGAAGAATATTGACGGCGTCGGCCCCGCC
>DNZB01000220.1:2703-9412 GCA_003506635.1 Parvularcula sp. | reverse complement strand
GGCGGCGTCGCGCATTCTTCGTTCGGCCATTTCGGAGGCTGACATGGGGGCGGCGGACCAGAAGCTGATCAATTCCGGCTTTTCGGCGAAATCGACGGCGGCCGAGGTCGTCAGAGGCGTCGACCTCAGCGGCAAGAGCGCGATCGTCACCGGCGGCTATTCCGGCATTGGCGTCGAGACGGCGCGCGCGCTCGCCTCCGCCGGCGCCGAGGTGATGGTTCCCGCGCGCGATGTCGCCAAGGCGAAGGCGGCGCTCGCCGGCGTCCGGGGAAAAATCACAGTCGCGGCGATGGACCTCGGCGACCTTGCAAGCGTCGAGAAATTCGCCCGCGATTACGCAGGCGCCCATAAGGCGCTGCACCTCCTCATCAACAACGCCGGCGTCATGGCGTCCCCTGAGACGCGCATCGGCAAGGACTGGGAATTGCAGTTCGCAACGAACCATATCGGCCATTTCGCGCTGACGGCGGGGCTGTTGCCGCTCTTGCGCGCGGCGAACGGGGCGCGCATCGTTGCGCTCTCCTCGACGGGCCACAAGATCACGGATATCCGCTGGGATGACATTCACTTCCGCAAGGGCGGCTATGACAAATGGGTCGCCTACGGACAATCGAAGACGGCGAACGCCCTTTTTGCGATCGGGCTCGATGCGCGGGAAAGGGCGAACGGCGTCCGCGCCTTCGCCGTTCACCCCGGCGGCATCATGACTCCCCTGCAACGTCATTTACAGCGGGAAGAAATGGTGAAACTCGGGTGGATCGACGATAGCGGGGATGTTTCAGCTGCCGCCAAACCGTTCTTCAAATCGACGGAGCAGGGCGCCGCGACGGCGGTATGGTGCGCTACCGCTGCAAAGCTCGACGGGCGCGGCGGGCTTTTCTGCGAAGACTGCGATGTTTCCGAGCTCGCCGGTGAAAATGAACCGCGTCACCGCACGGTCAAGGCCTACGCTGTCGATTCGGCGAGCGCCGCGCGCCTCTGGCGCGAAACAGAAGCGATGATCGCATGAAAAAAGCCGCGCCCGGTTTTGGGCGCGGTCGACGCATCATTGGCCGCCATGGCGCAGCACGGCGCGCAAGCGATCATGCAAAAGGCCTCGCGGTTTGACCGGCTTGACCGGGGCGGGTATTTTTTCAGCGCACCATGGGAAAGAGAAGCTGATGAAGTATTTTTCCGCGCTCGTCGGGGCGTTCAGTCTCGCGCTGACGCACGCCGCCTCGGCCGAGAAGCCCGTGGCAGACGGTCACCACCTGTTCGTCTGGGCGGGCGACCGGGCCAAGGCGGACAAGGACTTCATCGCGGTGATTGACGCCGACCCGGACTCGCCGACTTACGGCCGGCTCCTCACCAGCGTCGCGACGGATCAAGTCAGCAACAAACCGCACCATACTGAATACGTCATGCCCGCGAGCGGCAGGCTTTTCGCTAACGATCATGACGCGGGCCGGACGGTCGTCATCGACCTTACTGATCCGAGGAAGCCGAAACAGGTCGCAGCCTTCGGCGCTCTGGCTGGGTTCGCCATGCCGCACAGCTTCCTGCGCCTGCCCAACGGCAACGTCTTATCGAGTTTCCAGTTCGCCGATAACGGCGGACATGCGGGGCATGGCGAAATGGCGATGACCAGCGCAAGCGGCGGGATCGTCGAAATCGACGAGGGCGGTAGAGCCGTGCGCGCGGCCAGCAACGCTGATCCCGCTTTCGGCGATGAGGGCTTGCTGCCATACAGCCTCGCCGTGCTGCCGGAGATCGACCGGGTGCTGGTCACCAACTCGCCGATGGGTGATGAACACCTCCTGACCAGCAACACCTATCAGGTGTTCCGCCTATCGGACCTCAAATTGCTCGGCACCCATCGTCTTGATCCGGGTCCTCGCCTTGGCGGTCATATCTCGCCGGAGGAGCCGCGCGTGGCGGCGGACGGGTCAGTCTATATCCAGACTCTCTCCTGCGGCGTGCAACGGGTGACCGGGATAGACACCCCGAAGCCCAAAGCCCGGCTGGCGCACCAGTTCACCGGCAACTGGTGCGGCGTGCCGACGATCGTCGGAAAGTACTTCATCCAGTCGGTGCCTGCGATACACGGCTTTGTCGTGATCGATATCAGCGACGGCAGGAAAGTGCGCGAAGTCTCGCGGCTGGTCATCGATGACAAGTACGACGCGCATTGGACCGGCTGGGATTCGAAAGCGAAGCGGCTGGTCGTCACCTCGGGCCGTGAGGGCGACCGCACCTACCTGCTCAAACTCGACGAGGCGACCGGCGTGCTGACTATTGACGAAGCCTTTCGCGATATCGACGGCGAGGTCGGCTTCAGCTTCGGCAAGCGCGCATGGCCGCACGGCTTCACCGGCGCGGCCAATCCGCATGGCGCAGTATTCTCGCGCTAGGGCGGCGCTGAACTGACCAGATTTTCAGACGCCGGACGTCAGGCCTTGCGGCGCTTGCGGGCGAAGCCTGCGGCGCCGAGCCCGGTGAGGAGCAGGAGCGCTGCGCGCCTCTGGCGCGAGACCGACGCGATGATCGCCTGACCGCCCGCGCCTTATGCGGCGCGAGCGTTGGGGGGAGCGCGCGTTATTTTTTCTTCTTCGCCTCACGCTCGGCCTGCGCGAGCGCTTCCTTCAGCTTGGCTATCATTTTTTCACGCTGCTCGGCTTCGCGCTTTGCGGAGTCTTCCAGCCGGGCTATCGCCACGCGCAGCGCGTCGGCGCGTTTTGCGGGGTCGGCGCCCGCTTCGCCGTCAAGGCAGATGACCTGCGTCATCACGCGCTTTTCGCCGGGCTTGTCGCCGTCCTCATCCGATTCAGAAAAGAAGAGGGCGTCTCGTCCCTCGCTCTTGCAGTCGCCTGTAAAGCTCGCCGCTCCTTTCTCGCCCGGCTCCATGACGATGACCTTGCGACGGGACATCTTGCCGTCCTCGCCGTCGTCGTCATCGCTTTCCCAGGCGAAAACTTCGGGCGCGGCGCGGGCGCCTTTTTCATCGCCTTTCTTCCTGATGATCATGACCTTGCGGTCCGCCGGCGCGCTTTTCGCCGGCCGCTCGAACAGCAGTTTGCCCTCGGCGTCATAGCCCCGGACCACTGGGAGGCCGTCTTTTTCTTCTATTTCGATCCGGTGAGCCTCAGACGCCCCCTCTGGGGCGAGCGCTTCGTCCGCGTTCAGGGTGAAGACTTCGATCTGGCGGACGGTTTTTTCCGCTGTCGGCGCGGCGCCTTCCGGGTCCTTCGCAGCGGCTGCGGAATAGCTGGCGCTGAACGCAAGCGCGGCGATGACGATGGCGGCGGCCGCGGCGCGCCCGGTTGCAAAGTTCGAACGGGCGCTGTGTTTCAATCGCATCAATCTCTCCTTCAGGTGGCTTGACATGGCGAGGCTTGCGGCCGGCGCGGCCGGGGCGTGCGCTGCTGATTTCAACAGCGCGGCGCCATAGGCGTAGGAAATATCTGGCGCGGCGCCCTTCGCCGCGATCACCTGCGCATCGCAGGCAGCTTCCTGATCGATGCGGAACGCGTTATAGGCGACATGCGCCAACGGATTGGGCCATTGCAGCGCACGAAAGAGCAGCGCCGCGAAAGCGAAAAGAAGATCGCCGCGGCGGACATGCGTCAGTTCATGGGCGAGGACGAGATCGCGCTCGGCGCGTGCAAAATCCTCCGTGAATCCCGCAGGCAGGATGATGACCGGGCGCAAGACCCCGGCGACGAGCGGGCCGGTGCGGGTCGCCGCCACGCGCACTGCCGGCAATCGGCGAAGCCCGATCCGCCCGGCGCAGGCCGCCGCCTCGTCTTGAAGCGCCGCTGACGGCGGCGTGGAATCCTTCAGCATCGACGCCACGAAACGCCGCTGCGCATAAAGCTGGAACAGGATGAAAAGAACGGCGCCGGCGGCGAAGGCAAAAACGACGGCGGCGGAGTAGTCCGACGCCGGCGCGGCGGCGATATCGCCGGCAAGAACAAAGGGGCCGTCCGCAGCGCTGCGCGCCGGCAGCGGCGCCGAAGGCAGCAACGGCAAGTCCGGCAAGAAGAGACGAACGAGAGGCGCCAGCCACAGCAGATAGGCGGCCTCGGCGCCGAAATGCGCCGCCACCTTGCGCCGCACGACAAGAATGAGCGCAACAAGAGCGCTGACCGCAAGGCTCGTGTCCATCAGCCAGGCGAGAATCTCAATTGCGGTCATGCTTGAGCTCCGTCAGCAGAGCATCGAGTTCACCGATGTCGCGGCGCGTCAGCTTTCCGCTATCGACCAGATTGGCGACAAGCGGTGCGGCGCGCCCGCCAAACAGGCGATCGACGATCGCCGACGCGGCTGCGCGCGTGAAATCGTCCTTTGAGAGCAGCGGTCTGTAAAGATAGCGCCGGCCGTCCGGTGTGTGCGCGACCGCGCCCTTGTCGACAAGGCGCGCGAGCAGCGTCTTCACCGTTTGCGCGCTCCATCCGGTCTTTTTCCTGACACGCGCGAAAATATCCGAAGCCGGCGCCGGCGCGCCGCGCCACAGCGCGTCAAGCACCTCGAATTCAGCGTCGGTGATCTTGTCCGCCATGCAAGCCTTCCGTCCACACCTGTAGACGATAACATGTCTACAAGTGTAGTCAACGGGCGCAGGCGGGCGCTCTAACTAGATGAGCGCGTTCCGAAAAGTGCAAAGCGGCTTTCGAACAAAACGCGCGGCAAAACAAAGAGCTAGACCGCGCTTCCCGACCCGCAAATCGGGAAACGCGGTCTAGCGCGCGCAAGGCAAGAAAAAATCCGCGCCGGCGTGCGGCGCGGATTCCCGATCTGCGACTGCGAAGGTTTAGGCAGCGCGACGCCTGCGGCCGAGACCGACGGCGCCGACGCCCGTCAACAGCAGCAAGGCGGCGCCGGGAAGCGGCACTTCCGAATAGTCGATCCCGGCCAGCGCGAAGTCGGAATTGTTTCCTTCTGCGATCGGCAGGTTCTTCGCGGAGAACGCGATTGACGCGACGACAAGGTCGCCGAGCGGGCGGCCCGAGAAGAGGAAACAGCCGGCGCCAGACGCCGCCGTCGCGCCGCAATTCGCGACGGAGCCGAGGCCGGTGAAAACGGTCGCTTTGTCTTCGCCGATCGCCCTTACATTGAAGTCGACGATCGATCCGTCGCCGAGCGTCAGGCGGATGAGGCCTTCCTCGTTCTTGTCGCCGAACTCAGGCCCATTGAACAAGAAGACAAGCTTGAACGCGTCGATAAAAACCTTGCTGTCGAATGTGACTGTCAGCCATTCGCCGAAGTCGATTTCTCCGTTCGTCTTGCCGGCGACGCCGAGGCCCTGCTGGCCGGCGACCGTCTTCATCTGCAAGGATCCGGGGGAACCCGTCACCGTCGCGCCGGGCGCGACGCACGCCGACAGGCCGTTGCAGAGGGCGAGATCGGCAGTTGAAATGGTCGCCGCCGAAGCGGCGCCGAGCGAGGCGGCGGCTGCCGCCGCCGCGGCGAGAATGGTACGCAACTTCAAATCCCCGGAACGCAACTACGGGCGCGATCTTAGCAATTTCTCCGCCGTCCGCAAGAAATCATTATGGTTAATACGAAGTTTTCTGCGGGCTCAGACGGCGGCGACGCCGAAGAGCATCCCGATAAGATAGGTCGCGGCCCCTGCTGCGGCGCCGATCATCAGCATACGAACCGCGCCGAAGAGGGCGTTGCGCCCCGAAAAGAGGCTCGTCGCCGCGCCGACGGCTGAGAGCGCGAGCGCGGCGAGCGCCGCCGCCGCCATCGACGGCGCCGGAAGCCCGATGACAAAGGGGAGCACCGGCAAGATCGCGCCGACCGAAAAGGACAGGAATGACCAGATCGCGGCCTGTGTCGCCGACCCAAGATTGTCGGGATCGAGCCCCAGCTCCTCGCGCGCAAGAACATTGATCGCTGTGTCGGGGTCGGCGACAATCTTCTTCGCGAAGGCGCGCGCCTCTTCGATCGGCATCCCGCGCGCCGCATAGATCAGCGCAAGCTCTTCCGCTTCCTCATCCGGATAGGATTCGAGCTCTTCTTTTTCCTGCGCTAGCTGATGTTCGAGCATTTCGCGCTGCGTGCGAACGGAGATGAACTCTCCCGCCGCCATGGAGAACGCGCCGGCGAGAAGCCCCGCAACGCCGGTGATGAAAACGACGTCGTTGCTGACCGCGGCGCCGGTCATGCCCATCACGAGGCTGGTGTTCGAAATGATGCCGTCATTGGCGCCGAAGACGGCGGCGCGAAGGCCGCCGCCGCGCCGGTGGCGCAGGCCGATTTCCGCGGGGTCGGTCGGCATCGCATGGCCGGGCGGCAGGCGGTCATAAGCGGAGACGCCGCGCACCTTGGCGGCGACGAGCGCCGGGCGCATGCGGCGGGGGCTGAAGATGCGCGCAAGGCTCGCGAGCGCCCTTGCGCGCAAGGTCGGACTGAACCTCGGCAGCGGATCAGGCGCGATCAGCGCGGCCTGCCGCGCGCTTTCTTCAGCGAGGGCGGCGAACAGCGCCGCGATCTTCCCGTCCTTTTCCGCCTTTGCGACGGCGGCGGTCAGCCAGCTCGCATTCATTTCGTCGCGCCAGCGTTCGATGTCCTTCTTGCGCTCAGGAGGCATGCGCTTCGCCCTTTCGATTCGTCCCGAAAAGCGTACCATAGCGCGGCGCAAGAGGGGCTGGTTCTGATGATTCGATCGATCGCGGCGATGGCGTCGGCCATGGCGGTGTTGATGGGCGCGGCGTTCGCGCTGCCG
>DNZB01000220.1:1596-2385 GCA_003506635.1 Parvularcula sp. | reverse complement strand
GCGACCATGATCGACGGCACGGGAGCGCCGCCCTTCGGGCCGGTCGATATCGTCGTTGAAGGCGGCCGCATCGCCGCGATCAAGGCGGTCGGGGCGCCGGGCCTTCCGATCGACGAAAGCAAGCGCCCTGCGAAGGGCGCGCGCGAAATCGACGCCAGCGGAAAATACATTCTGCCGGGATTGATCAATCTCCACGGCCATATCCACAGCTACGGCACGGGGCAGGACGTGCCGCCGGATTACATCTTCAAGCTCTGGCTGATGCACGGAATAACGACGGTGCGCGAGGTCGGGAACGACAAGGGCGCCCTCTTCACCGCTGAGCTTGCGAATGCGAGCGCGCGCAACGCGATCGACGCACCGCGCATCTACAGCTATCCGTTTTTCGGGAGCTTCGGTTCGGACGAAGTCGATACGCCGGAAGAAGCGCGCGCGCAGATCCGGTCGTTCAAGAAATCGGGCGCGAGCGGCGTCAAGTTCTTCTCGGGTCCGCCGGAAATTCTCGCCGCCGCTTTTGACGAAGCGAAGAAACAGAACCTCAAGACGACGATGCACCATGCGCAGCTTTCGGTCGCGCATGCGGATGTGCTCGACACGTCTGCGCAGGGCCTCAACTCGATGGAGCACTGGTACGGCCTGCCGGAGGCGCTGTTCGACGACCGGACGCTTCAGGACTATCCGCCGGGCTATAATTATCAGGACGAGCAGCATCGCTTCGGCGAAGCGGGCCGGCTCTGGGCGCAAGCGGCCAGCCCCGGCAGCGAGCGCTGGATCCATGTGCGCGACACG
>DNZB01000220.1:970-1185 GCA_003506635.1 Parvularcula sp. | reverse complement strand
GGCTCCTTCTGGTTCGATTGGGGCACGGAGCAAGAGGCGGCGTGGCGCGACAATTACCGCCGTTGGATGACCTTCATCAACGATTACAAGAACCACGGCGGCAAGGTCGGCGCCGGCGAAGACGCCGGATACATTTATTCGACCTACGGCTTCGGCTACATCCAGGAGCTGGAGCTCTTGCGCGAGGCGGGCTTTCATCCGCTCGAAGTCATCCG
>DNZB01000220.1:0-711 GCA_003506635.1 Parvularcula sp. | reverse complement strand
CATCCGCTCGAAGTCATCCGCGCGGCGACGCTTGATGGCGCGAAAATCCTCGGCGCCGAACGCGAAATCGGCTCATTGCAGGTCGGCAAGAAGGCGGACCTCGTCATCGTCGGCGAGAACCCGGTCGCCAACCTGAAAGTGCTCTACGCGACCGGCCACATCAGGCTCGACCCGGCGACCAACAGGCCCGCGCGCGTCGGCGGGGTGGAGACGGTGGTCAAGGACGGCCTTGTCTATGACGCCAAAGCGCTCGCCGCCGAAGTGCGTGCGATGGTCGCCGCCGAAAAAGAGAAAGCCGGCATTGCGCCGGGCCCAATGCCGATCGTCGATTTCGAATATGAGCGTAAGGAGCCAGCCCAGTGAAGTCGTTGTTGTTCGCCGCCGCCGCGCTCGGAGTCGCTGCGCAAGCGCGCGCCGCGGATCTCGCGGCCGATGTCGCCGCCGACTATCCGACCGTGTTCGAACTCTACAAGACGTTCCATCAGAACCCGGAACTTTCCTTCAGGGAGAGCCAAAGCGCGAAAATCATGGCGAACGAGCTCAGAGCGCTCGGTTTCGCGGTGACGACGGGCCTCGGCGACGCCTGGACGAAGGCGAGGGCGAAAAACGACGCCGGCAGAATCAATGAAGGCGTCGGCGGCTACGGCCTCGTCGCGGTGATGCGGAACGGCGCGGGGCCGACGCTCATGCTGCGCGCCGACATGGATGCCT
>DNZB01000040.1 GCA_003506635.1 Parvularcula sp. | reverse complement strand
CGCGAAACGATAGTCGGGGGCCTCAACGGGATATTGTTCGCGCTGATCATGGGTGCGCTCGCGGGCCTCTGGCACGCAAGCACGGGCGCCAGCGTCGATCAGTCGGTCAGGCTGGCGGTCGTCATCGGCGCGGCGATGATCATCAATCTTGTCGCCGCCGGACTTGCGGGGATCCTCGTTCCGCTCGGCCTCCAGCGCGCCGGCGCCGATCCGGCGGTGTCGTCCTCCGTCTTCGTCACCACGGTGACGGACGTTGTCGGCTTTTTCGTATTTCTGGGGCTGGCGGCGCTGGTGTTGTTGTGAATGGTGAATTGGCCGATCGTTCCGTTCACCATTCACGATTGGCCGTTCACCGGCTTCAATCTCCTTGCGTGTCCCGCTGCGGCGCAGGCGCCGGCTTTCGCATGAAGACAGTCCAGACGCCGAGGACTCCAAGCAACAGGATCAGCCATGTCGCCGGTTCCGGCACGTCATGGGGCGGCGGCGGAGGCGGCGGGCATTCAGGGTCCTTGGTCGGATCGCAAGGCGGGGGCGGCGGTCCCGGCGGCACGACGCCGCCCGGCGGAATGAAGCCCGGATTATCGAAAGGCGGGATATAGGGCGGCGACCAGTTGGTGACCGGCGGCGGGAAAACAGGTTCGGGCGTCACCGACGGCGGGACGTCAGACCCCTCGGGAGCCCGCCCTGGTTCGCGCGGAACCGGCGCATAGCCGGCCAGCCGCGTCGGAACGGGGCGGGACCCTAAAAAGGGCGCGCCTCGGCTTTCTTTTCGCCTTCGCCGCAGCAGCCGCAATTGATGACGATATCATTGCGGATGTCGCCGACCGCGCGCGCATACATGGCGGCGATCGCCTTTTCGTCCATCGGCTGCGGGCGGCCGAAATTGTTGGACCAGGCGATCGCAAGACCGATGATCGCCGCCGCGACGATGTTAGCAAGACCATTGCCCATCATAGGGTCACCACACTTCCCGTCCCGGGAACTCTCTCTTCGCGCGCGCCGCCGCCAACCGCCGGCGCATTCAATGCCAAAACGGGAACGCGGTCCGGGCGCCGGTCTCCCGCCCCCCGCCTTCCAAGCTTCGTGCCAGCCCGGAACGGTGATAGCCCGGCCCGGCCCATAGCGGGACGGCCCCTCATCTCCCCCCCCCAGAAAGATGCGGGCGGAGCCCTCCTTTAACTATTTTGACGCGAATCAACACCTTGGGCCAGATGAGGCGAATCCGTCACAGAAGGGCGGAAGGCCTTGCGCGGCGCGGCTTGCCAACTACCCAAGGGCCGGGGCTCCATGCTAGGAAACGTTAACGTGAATGCGTGGGGAAGTCCCGTCGGGGCGGTCCGCTTGCGGTCCGCCTTCAAGGCTTCAGTCGCGTGAGAGGGGTCAAGGCGGGTCAGCATGAAGACGGGAACCACCGGTCTCAATCTGATCAAGGGGTATGAAGGTCTCCGGATGTCGGCGCATTATACGCCGAACGAGGAGTGGACCGTCGGCTACGGTCATTCGGCGACTGCCCGCCACGGGATGAGCGTCACGGAAGGCGACGCGGAGCGGCTCCTACGCACTGACGTGCAGCCGATCGAGAAAACGATCGCCGACACGGTGCGCGCGCCGCTCAATCAGAACGAGCATGACGCCATCGTCTCGCTGATCTTCAATATCGGCGAAGAAAACTGGAAGCGCTCGACCGTCCTCCGCAAGCTTAACGAAGGCGACAAGCTCGCCGCCGCCCGCGCGTTCGAAATGTGGACCAAGGCGCGCGTCAACGGCGAGCTGGTGCAGCTTGACGGCCTCGTGCGCCGCCGCGCGGCGGAGAAGTCTCTGTTCCTCATGCCTACCGACGCCTCGCTCGTGGTGCCGACGGCGGATGTGCGCCCGGCTGCAGAATGCGAACTTGATTTCAAATCGGACCGCGAACTCAAAGCCTCGCCGCTCGTCGATTTCGACCGCAAGTCGGACGGCAAGGCGCTGGTCCTGTCTGAGGAAGAACGCTCGGCGCGCGGCCGCGCCCTTTTTGCGGCGACGCAGGCGCTCTCCGTCGATCCCTCGAAGATGATCATCTCCAAAGCAGAAGAACACGCCGACATGGGCGTGACGATCGGCGCAATTCTCGCCGGCGTCCTTGCGCTGGCGATGACGCTCCTTGGCGCAACGCTGCTGATCGGCCAGGAATTCCCCGGCCTCGCAGGAATGGTCGGTCTCAGCTATGACAGCTTCGTCGCGCTTTTTGAGAATTTGCCGATGTGGCTCGCGGCGGTCGGCGCGGCGATCTGCTATTTCATCCTTTATATCCTCGTGAAGCGCGTCGCGCGGCATGATTTGAAGCGCCAGCGCGCGCAGGAATTCGCGAGGCTGCGCGCCGTCGAGTAGGGTGATGCCCCGGCGATCGCGTTTGCATCCCATGAATTTGTGCGTCCCTTCGTCAAGCGTCGCACCGACGAAGGATAGGATCACGGAGTACGCCGCCGGCGGGTCTTTGGGGTGAATTCGCAGGGCCGCGGCTGCGAAAGAAAGGGCGAAAGATGGTCAGGCCGTTGATCATGGGGCTCGGCGCTGCGGGCGCGCTCACCGCTGCGGCGGTGACCGGCGTCGTCGTGACGCGCAATGACGGCGGTCAAGCGGATGCGCGCGCCGCGCAAGCGAGCCTTGCGAACGCCGCCGCCGAGACCGTCTGCATCAAGAGCAATGTCCGCCTCGTCGAAGGGATGAGCGCGGCGTGCTATGCGCGCGATCAGTATGAGGCGATGCGCGACCGCGCGGTCATCAGCGCGGACGGCGGCGCAGTGCGCCTTACGCTCGCTCATCCGACGGACGCGAGCGTCCCCGCGGTGACGGTCTCGACCTGCGCCGAATACGACACGGGCGTCGCCGAGGGCTGGGAGGCGGTCACCAGCGCCGATATGCGGCGCGAGGAATATTTCCGCCGCGCTTGCGGCGCGCTCGGCATGCTGGTCAAGGCGCGCCCCGCGCAAAGCTCCGGATTTCCGGGCGGCAAGGCATCCGAGGCGGACATTCGCTCAATGGCCGCGGCTGAAGCGCTCGGCTTCGGCGAGGTTGTCGCCTCCGTTCCGGTCGATGTCGCGGGAATGGGGGAGGGCGTCTGGAAACTGGCGATCGGGCAGGGCGAAACAATGGTCTTTGAAATCGCCCACGCTGATTTCACTGGCGACGGCGCTGGCGAAATTCTCGCTTATCTCTCCGTCGGGGCGGCCGGCGGCACGACGCGGACCGGAACGATCGGCCTCATGGAGAAAACTTCCGTTGACGGACCGTGCGGTTTCCGCCCGCT
>DNZB01000332.1:673-10028 GCA_003506635.1 Parvularcula sp. | reverse complement strand
CGCGCCGTCTTTCGATAGACGAGATTGCCCTCGGTGTCGGCTTTCCACGCCTTCACGATCGACAGGTCTGCGACGAGGCCGGTTTCGAGAATATAAGTCTCGCCATTAAAGGTCTTGTGTTCCTTTCCTTCGGCGATCAGCGTGCCGACGCCCGTCTTGGTGTAAAAGCCCGGGATGCCGGCGCCGCCGGCGCGACAGCGCTCGGCGAGCGTTCCTTGCGGATTGAATTCCAGCTCCAGTTCGCCCGACAGATATTGCCGCTCGAACTCCTTGTTCTCGCCGACATAGGACGAGATCATTTTCCTCACCTGCCGGCTGTTCAACAACATGCCGAGCCCGAAACCGTCGACGCCGGCGTTGTTCGAAATGACGGTGAGATTTTTGACGCCCGAATCGCGCAGCGCGAGAATGAGGTTTTCCGGAATGCCGCACAGGCCGAACCCGCCCGCCATCACGGTCATGCCGTCGAAGAGGAGACCGTCAAGCGCGGCCCGCGCGTCCTTGTAACGTTTTTCCATACTTGCCTCGGGGTTCGCCGATCGAGGCGTTGGTAGCGCCGCGAGCAGCAAGCGTCTATAGGCGTGGCGCCGCACCGGGATGCGGCTTTGGGAGATTTGAATTTGAAGGTCGGCCCGAACCTGGACGCGTCGGCGCCATGGGTGCTGGGTTATAGCGCCTCGCATAACGGCGCAGCCTGCCTCCTCAAGGGAGAGGCGATCGTCGTCGCAATTCAGGAAGAGCGCTTGAGCGGCGAAAAACGCGCGCGAATCACCAACCCGGCGGACTCCCTTGCGGTCAATTATTGCTTGCAGGCGGCTGGAATTCAGGCGGAGGACCTGTCGGCCGTCGTGGGCGCGCATTTCAGCGGACAAGCGATGGAAGGACCGGCGTTCTGGGCCGCGGGATGGCCAGGATCGTTCGAAGTCATCCCGCATCATTACGCTCATGCGGTCGGCGCCTTTGCGACATCCGGATTTGACGACGCGGCGGTGCTCGTCATCGACGGCCAGGGCGGGTTCGAGTCTCACCTGCCGTCGGCGGAGCGCCGAAACGTTCTGCGCGCCGAAACGCCGGGCTTTCGCCGGGCATCCGAGATCATCACAATATACAGGGCGGAAGGACATTCGCTGACTTGCATCGAAAAGCACGTCGGCGACTGGATTCCCGCGATGGAGCGTCTGACGCCGCATTACGGCATGCAATCTTTCGGCAGCCTCGGCGGAATGTATGCCGCCGCCGCGCACGCCATCTTCGGAGATGCGATGGATTCGGGAAAGGTGATGGGCCTTTCCGCCCTCGGTCGCGCGACCATTCCAGTAGATGCGCTGTTCAAGATTCGCGAAGACGGCGCCTTCACTTTCTTCGACAGTTTCGTCGCCTCGTTCTCCTCCACTGAGCGGTGGCCGAACAATCGCGACGCTTTCATCGGGCTCGCGGCATCTGTGCAGACTGCGGTTGAGAGCGGGGTCGTCGCCCTGGCGCGGCGCGCACAATTCCTGACCGGCCTGCCCCGCCTTTGCTACACCGGCGGCGTCGCACTGAACGCTGTGGCCAACGAAATCCTGATCCGCGAGAAAATTTTTGATTCCGTATTTCTTCAGCCTGCGGCCGAAGACAGCGGCACGGCGATTGGGGCTGCGTATCACGGCGCCTGGACGCTGCTTGATCAGTGCGGGGCTGCGCGCATCAATTACGCGCGCGCCGTTCATGACAGCGCCGGCCGACGCTACAAGGCGGAGGAAATCGAAACGGCGCTGTCGCAAACGCCGGGAATCGAAGTCGTCGCGAGGGATGGCGTTATTGAGCGCACGGCCGCGCTGCTGACCGAGGGAGCGATCGTCGGCTGGTTCGACGGCGGTTCCGAACTTGGGCCGCGAGCGCTTGGTCACCGAAGCCTTTTGTGCGACCCGCGTCCCTCGGGCGCCAAAGAAAAAATGAACCTGAGGGTGAAGCACCGGGAGCCCTTCAGACCGTTCGCGCCGGTCATCCTTGAGGAGAAAACCGAGACATGGTTCGACGCGCCGGCGCACGACCCCTTCAGCCCGGTGATGTTACGGGTGTTTCCGTTTCTTGAAGATCGAAAGTCCGCGGTTCCAGCGGTCGTTCACCATGACGGGACAGGCCGCCTTCAGTCGCTCCGTCGAACGACGCACCCGCGCCTCTACGAACTTGTCGAAAAATTTGATCGGCTGACAGGCGTCCCGATCATTCTCAACACGTCCTTTAACGTGATGGGGGAGCCTATCATCGAAACGCCCGCCGACGCGCTCTGGTCGCTGCTTTATACCGCGATTGATTATTGCGTCTTTGAGAACGTAATCGTCCGGCGCGCGCCGTCGTTCAAATCGATCCTCGATCTGACTGCGCGCCGCAACATCCGCAGCATTCGCGCGGAAACGATTTTGGGAGACGCAGGCGCCGAAAGCGAGCGGAGGATTTCGGTCGAGGCAAAGACGCCCTGGGGCCTCAAGCGCGCCCATTTGCACCCGACTGCCTTCGCCGTCCTCTCGAATCTTGACGGGCGGACGACCGGACGAGACCTCCTGAAAAAGCTGGCGCCGACGACCGGTCTCGACGAGATGTCGATGTCGGCGCTTTTGCACGCCTTGCGGCGGCGCTATCACATCGCTTTCGATTGACGCCTGAGGCGCCGGACGCCGCCAATCGCGGAAACGGGCGAAGCCGGATCGGGGCCGCGGCCCTTGAGGCGAAGGCCCTTCAGGAACAGTCGCCCTGCCTCAAAATGAATGGCGGCGATGATTTTCAACGTCATCAGCGGGTAGCGGAGAAACGCTTTCAGCCATGCGGCGTCCGTCGCCGCTTCCGCTCGCCCGGCGAACGCCGCATTGAAGATCGGGCCTTCACGGTCGCGCTGACGGATGAAGACCGACACGATATCGCGCGGCGGCGTTAGGCGGAAATCGTAAATGTGCTCCATCTCCATGAAGGGTGAGACGTGGAAGACCTTGTCCGCTGACTGACGAATGACCCTTCCGGCGCCGTCTGCGCCTATCAAATAGGAATGGCGCCCGCCAAAGGTATTGCGCACTTCGTAAATGACCGCTTCGAGGCGATCGCGAGCGTCGCGGCAATAGAAAATCGACAGCGGGTTGAACACATAGCCGAGGACGCGCGGATAGCAGAGGAGTTCGATGCGCCCATCGCCGCAATAGCCATGCTGGCGGAGCAGCTTTCGTACGCTGCGGGAAACCGTCTCACCGGTTTTGAAGGCGTGATCGGCGTCGTGGAATGAAAACAGATTGAACTTGTTGAGCGAAAACCAGCGCGAGCTTTGCGCCGCTTCGTCGAGTCGGTCGAGATCGACCAGGATCGAGAAGACCTTGTAAACAAAGCGATGTCCCACGGGCCTCAGCCGTCGGTGCGAGACGGCGCCGTGATAGAGATGAACGGGCGCGCCGGTCATTCCGCCGCAAGCGCCAGCGGCGCGGATTTGCGACGCCAGATGCGTCCCGAGTCGTTTGGAACAGTCCAGGGTCTCGCGACGCCGCCTAGGTCCTCGGCGACGGCGAGACCCGCCTGAAGTCCGTCTTCATGGAAGCCGGCGCCGAAATGAGCGCCGCAGAACCAGATCCCGCCGTCGCCTTGCAGTGACCAGAGTTCGCGCTGTGCGCGCATCGCCTCGACGTTGAACATCGGGTGATCATAGTCGAAAGCGGCGATCACGGCGTCCTCACGCGGCGGCCTCGCCGGATTCAGCGTCACGAAGATATCCTCGACGCAGCGGAGATTCTGCAACCGGTTCATCCAATAAGAGACCGACGGCGCCCCCTCGCCGCCCATATAGTTCCAGCTCGACCAGACCCGGCGGCGCTTCGGCATCAGCGCCGAATCTGAGTGCACGACTGCGCGGTTGGGCTGATAGCGGAACGCCTTCAAGAGCGCTTCTTCGCGCGTGGTCGGCCGCTCAATCATGGCGAGCGCGGCGTCGGCGTGCGTCGCAAGCACGACGTGATCGAAACGATCGGCGTGGCCTTGCGCATCGGTGACGATAACGCCGCCCGAACCGCGCGCGATTCGCGCGGCGCCCGAACCGAGCCGCGCCGCAGCGGGCATCGTCGCCGAGATTTTTTCGACATAGACGCGCGACCCGCCCGATACGGTGTTCCAGCGCGGATTGTTCGCGACCTGAAGGAGACCGTGATTGGCGTAAAACCGGAAGAGCGAAGCCGCCGGATATTCGAGTATGTCGAGCGAGGGCGTGGACCAGATCGCCGCCGCCATCGGCGCCAGGAAGCGATCAACAAACGCCTTTGAGTAGCGATGGCGCACGAGGAAAGCGCCGAGCGTCATTTCCTCGTCGAGCCCATCTTCAACCGCAGCCCTCGCCTCACGGTTAAATCGCAACAGGTCGCAGATCATCGACCAATGCGAAGGGGAGCAAACGCTCTCTCGATTGGCGAAGACCGAAGCAAGTCCCTGCCCGGAATATTCGATCCGGCCGTCGTCGATCGACGCGGCGAAGGACATGTTCGTTTCCTCGACGCTGACGCCGAGATGCTCAAACAGCGCCGTAAGGTTCGGGTAGTTCGGCTTGTTGAAGACGATGAAGCCAGCGTCGACGCCGACGGGGCCCGCCGGCGTATCGACTTCCACCGTATTTGCATGGCCCCCAAGGCGGCGGTCCTTTTCATAAACGACGACTTCGTGCGCTTTCGACAGCAGCCAGGCGGCCGCCAGACCCGAGACGCCGGATCCGACGACGGCAATTCGCATACGCCGGGCGGGCGCGCCGACCGGGTGGCGCGGAGCGGAATAATCAAAAGCCATGGGGGTCCTTCAGAGGGGTGCGACAACTCTTACGCGGCTCGCAGACTTATGGATGAGGCGGTAGTCGCAACCGGGAAATCCTGTAAACTGGTTGGGTCATCAGGTGATCCAGGGCGCTTCTCCGGCGTAATGCTGGGGTAGGTTCATGAGGCGACTGGATGTTTGGAGCGTTGGCGCGTCGCGTGACTGCCCCCCGACAGGCAGCTAAAGCCGTCCCGGCCGATCCCGATCGGCTGAATGACCTGCTTTTGCTGGTCGCGACCACGGCCGACCGTGAAGCTTTCAACGCCCTGTTTGCTTTCTTCGCGCCCCGGATCAAGGGCTACCTGATGCGGATCGGCACTTCCGCCGACCTCGCGGAGGACCTCGCCCAGGAGGCCCTGCTGAAGGTCTGGCGCAAGGCGAAGCTGTTCGACCCAGCCAAGGCCTCCGCGGCGACCTGGATTTTTACGATCGCCCGCAATCTCCGCATTGATGCGGCGCGTCGCGCGGCCAAACCGGTCCTCGATGCGGAGGACCCGGCCTTCACCCCGGAATCGGAGCCTCGCGCCGACGAGGTGATGGAACGCCAGAGCCGCGATGAAAAGATTCGCGCGGCGTTCAAGGCGCTTCCGGCCGCGCAATATGAAGTTGTGCGCCTCCATTTCATCGAGGACGCGCCCCACTCTGAAATCGCTGAACGGCTCAATCTGCCGCTTGGCACGGTCAAATCGAGACTGAGACTGGCGTTTGAGAAGATTAGAAAGGATCTTGGTGACAGTGTTGAGTGATATTCGCCATCATCCGAAAGACTTGACTCTCGCCGCCTACGCGGCCGGCCAGCTTGATGAAGCGCGTAGCGTCGTGATCGCCGCGCATTTGAGGCTCTGCGCCAAATGCCGCCTCGCGGTCGCCGACTTTGAGGCCGTCGGCGGCGCTTGCCTTGAGACCGTTGAGCCTGCCGCGATGAGCGACAGCGCGCTTGACAGTTTCTGGCTGCGCGCGGGCAAGCAGGAGGCCGCGCCCGCTCCGGCGTCCATCCTCGCCGCCAATGACTTCGCCCTCGACGCCGCGCACCCGCTCGCGCGCTATTTGAAGGAGGGCGTCGACGCCATTGCATGGAAAAACGTCGCGCCGGGCCTTGCCCAGCATGTCATTCCGGCCGACGGCTATCGCCCCGGCGTCCTGCGCCTCTTGAAGATTTCACCCGGCGTGCGCATTCCGAAGCACACCCATGGCGACGAGGAGCTGACGCTGATCTTGCGCGGTTCTTACACGGACGAAGTGGGCGAGTTCCGGCATGGCGATCTCGCCGATCTCGACGAGGATGTGCTGCACGCCCCGCTTGCGACCGGCGATCAGCCTTGCATCTGCCTGATCGCGACAAGCGCGCCCTTGCGATTCCGGTCGATCGTCGGACGTATCGTACAGCCCTTTATCGGCCTTTGACCGGCGGCGTTCTCGCGGCGCTGGCGATGAGGCGAGCGCCGTGCGGGCCCGGCCGTTTCCTGAAAATCCGCGTTCGATGAGCCGTATTAGAATTGCGGCGAAACGGCGCCAGGCGGTGTTTTCTTTTGGCGAACCTTCCCTATCTCCCCGTCATGCCGGCGACGGCGAAAACAAGAAACGGAGAGAAGAAATGGCCAAGATGACGACCTTCGCGCTGACCCTGATCGTTACGCTCGCTGCGATTTTCCCGGCGGCTTACACGATGGGCATGCTCGCCTGAGCGGCACATGCAATCCCTGACGACCGCAAACCCCGCCGCTGAAACAGACAAGAGGCTTCGACGCGGACCGTCGGAGCCTCTTTCGCGTCATGTGTTTTCGAGGCGCGCCCGCGCGGCGTCATAGTCCGCTTGCGTATCGATCCCGCGCGCTGCGCGATCAACGACGCGCACTGCAATCTTCTCGCCCATCTCCAGAATGCGAAGCTGTTCGAGTTTCTCGATCGCTTCGAGCCGCGACACGGGCGCATTGGCGAAGCGTAGCAGCGCCTCGCGATGAAAGGCGTAAGCGCCGACATGCAAATGAAAGGCGCCGCCGCCGTCCCGCGGAAATGGCGCAAGCGCCCGTGTGAAATAGAGCGCTTCGAATGCCGACTCTCCAATCGGCTTTCCAAGAACCGCCTTCACCGCCGCGGGATTTGCAGGGTCGAGGTCCGCGGGAAAAGGACATGCGAGCGTCGATGCGAACGCGCGGGAACCCCGGTGCAGCGCGATCAGCGCGTCGATATGGGCGGGATCGATTTCCGGCTCGTCACCCTGAATGTTGACGATAAGGTCCGCGTCCGGCGCCGCCAGGGCCGCCTCCGCGATGCGTTCGGTGCCTGACTGATGATCCGCCCGGGTCAGGACCGCGTGCGCCCCGAAACCGCGCGCAGCGTCGGCGATCTCGGCCGCGTCGGTCGCGATTATGACGCCGCTTGCTTCCCTTGACCGCAGCGCCTGCCGGTAGGTGCGCTCGATAATCGTCTGTCCGCCGATCTTCAACAGCAGCTTGCCGGGCAGCCGGGTCGCGTGAAGACGCGCGGGTATGATGATGACGGCTTTCATGCTGCCCGCGGCGCCAGCGATCTTTCGAGAAGCGCCGCGCCGCCAAAAGAAAGGATTACGCCGAGGGCGTTCGCAATTGCGTCGGCGATCTCAGGCTCCCGCACGCCGCCGAGACCTTGCAAGCCTTCAAGCGCCATGCCGTAGACGGCGATGGCGGCGATAATCGGACCGCGACGGCCGAGCAAGCCGAACCGCCCAAACGCGGCCGAACCGCCAAGCGCCGCGTAAGCCAGGAAATGCGCGACCTTGTCGCCCATATCGGCCGAATGAAACAGCAATTCGGCGATCCATCGGGCGAAGGCCATCTCGCCTTTGGTGTCATCAGGATCCGGCGTCAATGTTTGCCAGGTGACGAAAATGGCGAGCGCGACGAACGCGATGCGCCATGCGCGCGTTTCGGTCATTGCGCGACCTCACGCGGCGCGGTCGCAAGGCGGCGCTCCCATTCGATCGCGGAGCGGACGATGAAGCCGATTTCGTCAAAGCGCGGTCGCCAATCGAGTTCGGTCCTTATCGCCGCGGTGTCAGCGATCAGCTGCGCGGGATCGCCTGGCCGCCGGGGCGCGATGTCAAAAGGCATCGCCGTTCCGGTCTCCGCCTCAAAAGCGTCTATCACTTCGCGCACGGAATAGCCGCGGCCATAGCCGATATTGAGCGTTTCGGACTTGGCGCCCCGGCGGAGCCTTGCGAGCGCGGCGACATGCGCCTCGGCGAGGTCTGACACATGGACGTAATCACGGATCGCCGTGCCGTCGGGGGTCGGATAATCCGCGCCGAAAACCTGCAGCCGCTCCTTGCGAACGCCGGCGGCGATCTGCGCCGCGACTTTGATCAGGTGCGTCGGCTTGCCGATCTGACCGGCGCGGCCCTTCGGGTCGGCGCCCGCGACGTTGAAATAGCGCAGCGTCGTATAGGAAAACCCATGGGCGCGCGCTGCGTCTTCAAGAACGCGCTCGCTCATCGCCATTGAGGCGCCGTATGGCGAGATCGAATGGATCGCAGCGTTCTCATTGATCGGTGACTGGTCCGGCGCGCCGTAGACGGCCGCGGTCGATGAAAAAATGAAGCGCTCGACGCCGCAAGCGACGCAAGATTCAAGCAGCGCGATCGTTTTCGCCGTGTTGTTCCAGTAATAGTGGAGCGGCTTGACGAGCGATTCCGGCACCAGCGTCGATCCGGCGAAATGGACGACTTCCCTGACGCCGTTGTCACGAATGAGGCGCATCACGACCGCGCGGTCGCCGGCGTCAGCCACCGCAAGCGGCATGCCCCCGGGAACGAGGCGGCGCGAACCCGACGATAAATCGTCAAGGGCGAGCGCGTTCTCGCCCGCTTCCTGCAGCGCTAGCAACATATGGGCGCCGACATATCCGGCGCCCCCGGTGACAAGGACAGTCATCTGAATTCAGCCGACTTCGGGCGCGCCCGAGGCGATGGCGCCTCTCTTATTCCCTGCTATGGGCAATAATCATAAATCGCCTCTATCATATAGGGGCGGAAATCACCCCTGAGCCGATGATTGGTAAATTTTTTCCGGGGAAGCCAACTGCTTCGGCCGCGACGCCGGAGGGCGAAAGGCTTTATGCGGTCGGTGACATCCATGGCTGCGCGGCGCTGCTTGACGCGCTGCTGGAAAAGATCAACGCCGACGCCGCAGGGGCGAAGCGCCGTCTGATCTTTCTTGGCGACTATGTCGACCGGGGTGAGGATTCCAGGGGCGTAATCGACCGCCTGACGGCGATTGGCGCGCGCGAGCCGCAGACCATCTTTCTGAAGGGCAATCACGAACAGGCGGTCCTTGATTTTCTCGAAGCGCCGGACCGGAACGAGGACTGGCTGCATTGGGGCGGCGACAAGACGCTTGAAAGCTATGGAATCGCGAACATCTGGCAAAAGTCGCCATCATCGCTCGCTGACGCGCTCATACGTCAGATGCCGGACGCACATCTCAGGTTCCTTCGATCGCTCGACCTTTGGCGGGTCATCGGCGATTACGCTTTCGTTCACGCAGGATTTCGCCCCGGCGTCGCGCTT
>DNZB01000332.1:0-367 GCA_003506635.1 Parvularcula sp. | reverse complement strand
TGGATTCGCGCGGAGTTTCACAACGCCCCGCCGGAGGGGAGGCCGCGCGAAGTTGTCGTCCACGGCCATCATCCCGTGAAGAAGCCGCTCGATCTAGGCTGGCGGATCGCCGTCGATACCGGCGCTGTCTGGTCGGACGCCCTCACCGCCGTCGTGCTTGACGGGCGCACGCGGCGATTCATCGGCACGCGGTAAACACCCTTTAGAGCGCCGGGCGGAAAAGTGGACACCGGTTTTCCGCCAAAACGGCGCGACCACCAAGGGACTAGATCGTCGGGCGTGATTTCTTTATTACACCCCCCCCCGCGTTTTTTTTTTTTTGGGTGTGGATACACAAAAAAAAAAAAAGAGGAAAAAAAAAAAAAAA
>DNZB01000082.1:5658-12410 GCA_003506635.1 Parvularcula sp. | reverse complement strand
TATGATTTCAATGAAGCGGCCGAGCGCGCGCATCTGCTCCGTCGGCGAACGATGTCGAGTGAGTCCCAGCGCTTCGCGGTTCATCAGGAAATTGCGCAAGCGATTTGGGGCGAAGGGCGGTTTGATCCCGGCGACGCGGCGTGGACGATGCGCCACGCAAGAACGCTCGGCGCCGAACTTAAAGCGTCGGTCGTCGTTCTTGGCGCCGGCGCCGGCGGCCCGATCCGCGACCTGAAGAACGGCACGCGCTGGAAACTCAGCGGCTATGCGCGCCTCGAAGAGCGCATGAAGTCGCTTGACGTCTCGCCTTACGAAGTCGCGCTTCAGCGCATCAATCGCGCCGCAGCGGATGCAGGGCTCTGTTTTTTCGAGCTGCACCGCGACGCCGATCCGGCGATGATCGCGATGTTCGCCGCCGAGCTTGTGCGCGCGAACGCAGCGTTCGTCTTCGTCGACTTCACGCTGGCGCGCAAAGGCGCGCGCTTGAAATCCTGCTTCGCCGACCCTTGGGACGGCGCGCCGCGCGGAGCCGATCAGGTCGCCGACATGCTCGACAAGTCAGGTTTCCGGGTCGGCGACCGCAACGATGAAACGCGCGCCTTCCTGCCGCTCATCACGCGGGGCTGGGCGCGCTGGCGCAACGCATACGACCGCGCGCAGGATTCGCCGAAAAGCGGTCAGCGCACGGACTATTTGCGCGCGCTCGGCGCTTACGCCCATCTCTGGGCGGAGCGATTAGACGCGATGAAATCGGGCCAGTTGCAGGTGACGCGCTTTCAGGCGCGCCGCAAGGGATAGCGCCGCGAACTATCGCCGGTATTTCCACCAGTCGTCGGCGCGCGCGAAGACGATGTAAAGCGCGCTCAGGAGAATGATGATGAGAAGCGCCAGCTGTAGCTGCGCGTCGACGGCGTGCTTCTCGTGCTTTGAGGGCCGGGGCGGTCCCATTTCGACTGTCGTCGTAGTCTCGCCCGGCGGCGTCGCGGCCGGCGCATCGGGCGGCGCGCCGTCTGCGCCGTCCGGCGCCGCCGCGCCGGAATCGCCCGCGTTCGCATCGCCGGGCGCCGTCCCCTCATCCGCGCCGGGAACGTCGGGCAAGGTCGCGCCGGCGTCATCGCTTGTCGGTCCGCCTACGGATGTTCCGTCTCCTGACGGCGCCCCGCCTGCCGCGCCAAGGCCGCCCTGGTCTCCCGGCTTCTCCGTCAGTCCGGTTCCCTGCTCGATGTTTCCTTCAAGCTGGTCGAGCTCCTCGGCGCTGTCGCGCCCGATTGTCGAAGCGGCCGCGCCCGCGCCGCCGGCGACGACGGCGCCTTGCACCGTGCGACTGTCGCCGAGGCTTTCGCGGCGCGGCGCGTCCTCGACCGGCGTGATTCTCGTGTTCTCCGCGACCTTTTTCGGATCACTGACGATCGGCGGATTGACCGGCGTCAGGAACAGGGCCTGCTCCGCCGCGCGCCGCCGTTTGAGACCGTTCACCTCGCGCAAGACGCCGCCGATCGTCGCCTTGCTGAACCAGGTCAGCGCCTCGGCCGCCCCGACGCGGTCGCCGCGGTTAAGGCGCTTCCTCGCCGTTGAATTGCGATAAGCGCCCGCGCCGACATTGTAGACGAAGGAGACGAGCGCATCGAATTCGTTCTGGTTGAGGGGAACGCTGGTCAGATCGCCGACCGCCCGCTCGCGCGGTTCGAGGTCGCGCCTCAGGAGTTCTTCGGCCTCGCGCTCGGAGATTTTCTGATTCGGCCCCGCCGTTTCGGTGTGGCCGTAGCCGATCGTCCAGACGCCGGCGATGTCCTGATAGGACTGAAGCTCCAGGCCCTCCCAGCGCTTGATGAGCGCGATGCCGTTTTCGGACGTCCTCATCGGCGAGCCTTCCCCTTACGCGAGCCAACACCCCAGCCGAGGGAAAGCTTACCGGCTAATTGCGGCGGACGGTAGGCTTTGCGGCGGAACCGGAGCGCCGCGAGGTGCGCCCTTCGCGCCACAGGCGCGGCCTAGGCGGCGGGGCCGGATGTGCTAGGCTGCCGACGTGGGGCTTTGCCGGGGAACGCGAGGGAGACTTCATGCGCAAGATATTGAAATTGGCGGGCGCCGCGGCGGCGCTTTCGGGGGCGGCGTTTGCGCAAAACAACGCGCTGCCGTCAAAGGCGGGGCTGCTCGAAACGGTCAGCGCGACCGAAGTTTCTTCGATGCTCGGCGAATTCGGTTTCACCAGCGAGCTTCGGAAACGCGAACGGCGCGGCCTCGCCGAGCCTTGTTGCGACGACCGACGGCGGCGCGAAGTTCCTGGTCGGCTTCTTCGACTGCGCCGACGCCGCCAGACCCGCCGGATGCAAGCAGGTGATGGTTTCGACCGCGCAGGCCTCGGGCGGGGTCGAATTTGACGACCTCAACGCCTTTAACGGCCAGTCGAGCGTCACCACCGCCGTCTATGAGCCGTCAAACCAGATCCTGATCTTCGGGCGCAACATCTTCGCGCCCGGCGGCATCGGCCGCGACAATTTCAAGTTGCAGGTCGCGCTCTTCCTCAATGACATGCAAGGCTTCGTCGAACAGCGCCGCGCCGGCGCGAAGAAGTCAGTGTCTTGGATGAAGACGCCGGACCTGAAGTCGAAGATCGACAGCGTCGCCGCCAGCGACGCCGTCGCGCCGGAAGCGCGCCGCCTGATGATTTCTGCGGACGGCTCGGCCGAGGTCGAAATCGCGATCAACAATTCCTTCGACGTGAGCTTCAAGGCGAAGGAATAAGGCCGCTTAGGCGCCTTTTCGCGCCGCGCGCTCTGCGAATTTTCGGCCTTTCATGCGGGTTCCAGCCGCAAAATCCGCATTTGCCGGACGCTGAAAGGCGCCTTTCTTCCATCGTCCCCGGCAGGAACAACTGCGCGCCTTTTGGCGCGCGCTGATTTCTGAAATTTCCAGTCTTCCTGCGGGGTCCAGCCGCAAAAGGCGCCTTTTCGGGGTTTTAAAAGGCGCCTTTTCTTCACGGGCCGGTCTTGGGCGCCGGGCCGGCCTCTTTTTTTGAAATGCAAAGACCGGAATTGGCGCTGCCGCATCCGCGCGCGAGAATAGCGCGCGCGGCGGCTCTGTCTCGTCCGAACGACGTTCGGCGAGTTTGTTTCTACACGCGCGCGGCCAGAAGAGTTCGGCAACCGGAACGCGCGCCCAACCGGACTTGTCAAAACCGCCGTCGCCCGTGAAGCGGCGGCGGGAATCAGGATCGACGCCCGGCGGAGCCGCGCGCGACGGGAGAGCATGGGGCAGGACGCAGTGGCGCGTCAACACATTTATTAGGGGTATCCGTTATGGTTAATTCGCCTTATTGGGGTGCCGGCGCGCCGTGACCCCGCGCCGCCTGTCTGACCGTGGTAGGGAAGGGGCGACAGGCCTGGGCGCGGGCTTAAAATTTCCTGGTCGTCCGGAACCCGCCGCGGCTGACGCCGCCGCCGCCGGTCGGCATGCGCGGGATGCGCGGCGGGCGAGGCGCGCGGGCGCCTTCCGGGCGGCGGATGACCGGCCCGCCGCCCCAGCCGCCGCCCCAATCGCCGCCGCCCCAATTGTCGGGAAGGCCGAAGCCGCCGCGCCAGCTGTCGCCGCCAAGATCGTTGTCGAAGTCGCGCCGGCGCGTCTTGTGGCCGCGTTCGATGCGCCGCCAGAGATCGTCGCGCGACAGCGCCCCGCGCAGGAATTCCGACAACAGCACCGCGACCACGTCGCTGCCCGAAAACTCCGAATACGGACTATCGAATCGGGCGCCCTTGAAGCGGCGACGAAGGGCCTCAAGATCGGAGAGAGCGCGCGCCTGCCGATCAAGCGCGGCGGCGGCGGCGCTGCGGGCTTCTTCGATCTCCATGCGCTGGCGGCGCATTCCGATCAGGGAATCGACAAGGCGGTCGTCCTCAGGCGTTTCGCTTTCAGCCGCAAGGACCTTCAAATCCGGAATCGCGAACCGCGCGAGCGCCGCGGCGATCACGTCGCGCGCCTCGGCCAGCGGTCCGGCCTTTCCGGCCGCGGCGGCGGAGGCCTCGTCGCTGAGGCGCTTGTGCCGCTCTTCGGCTGCGGCGATCGCCGCATCGAGCTTTTCAACCGCCGCGCGCGCCGCCGCCGCCGCGTCGCGCAAGGCTCCGGCGCCGTCGTCTTCCAGCGCCTTGCGCTCCATCGCGGCGATCGCCTCGGACGTCTCGGCCGCTCTTTCCTTCAGGCGTTCGGCGTGTTCGGAAAACCGCTCAGGGATCTCGAGAAGGCGCTCATAATTGAGGCGGTGGTCGCGATAGCCGACGATGCCCGCAACCCAGCGGTCAAGCATGGCGAAGAGCGGAAAGGCCCGATAATCGCGCGTACCGAATTTCCGTTCACGCAGATATTGGAAGAGCGGGTCGGCCTCATAGGCGGCGCCCTTGGTCTTGCGGTCTTCGCGCGCGACTTCGAGCTTCCGGCTCGCGCGCGCGGCCATCGCGTTCAACTCCTCCAGCGCGTCCGCCTTCGTGCGCCATTGCGGGTCGCTTTCAAGCCGCGCGCGCGTCGCCGCCGCTGCGGCGTCATGCGCGGCGATCGCGTCTTCAACCGCGCTTTCTGCTGTCTTGCGCTCAGCTTCCAGCCGCTCAAGCTCGGCCGCGGCGGCGTCGCGCGCGCCGGCCAATTGCGTCAGCGCGGCGTCATGGCGCCCGATCAGGGCGGCCGCTTGCGCGTCCGCCGCGCCAAGCGCGCCGTTCGCCGCGCCGTCGGCCTTAATCTCCGCGATGCGCAGCTCGGCAAGGCGCTGATAAACGGCGATCTGGCGTTGATCGAGATCGGCGATCAGGCGTGCATCCGACGCCGCGGCGTCGCTTGCGCGCGCAAGGTCGCGCCGCGCCGCCGCGATTGAAGCGTCGATCTGATGCAGCGCGTCGCGTCCGGCGGTCATGCGTTCACCATTCAAGGATTGCGCCGCCCTCGGTCGGCACGTCATAGCGAGGCGTAAGCGTGCCCCTGGGCTTTGCGCCGACCGCGTCGTCCTGCACGATCAGGTCGTCCTGCTTGTCGGCCGCTACCTTCAGGAACTCGCCCTCTGGTACCTGCACGCCCCACTGGGCGGCGCGCGCCGTGCGGCGGTCTTCCTGGCTTTCAATCTCCAAAGGGTGCGGGCGTCCGCTGGCGTCGACCGCCTCGACGATCAGGTAAAAGTTCTCGGCGCCCGGCCGCGCGACATTGTCGCGCGCGACGCCGGAGGTCGAGTTCGGACCCGAGACGACCCGAATGGTGAGATCGGCGGCGAGATCGTCGCGCAACAGGCCGAGATCCTCGACTGCCTTTCGCGCCGTCGCCGCCGCGCCCTGCTCGACAGCCGTGACGCCGTCCTGATAGGCCGTCTCGACCCGCCGGCGCGCCATTTCGTCGGCGGCGAGCGCGAGCGCGGCGTCGCGGGCGGCGGCCATCTCCTGCGGCAGCGTCACCGTCAATTCAATGCGCGTGCGCTCCGCCGCCGCCTCGCGCGGGCGCTCGAAGCCGAATTCGTAGGCGGCGGTCAGAAACGCCGCGGCGCCGGCGACGAAAAGGATCGGCGGCGCCCAGCGACCGCGACGAATATAGGCGGTCGCGAGGCGCCGCTGGAAACTGTCCGTCGGCGGATCGTAAACGAAGCGTTTCTCCTCGAGCGCCTTGACGCCGTCTTCAAGGATCGCGTCCGGCACCTCGATCCCCTGCGCCGAATAGATTTCCTTGAGGCGTGCGATCAGCGCGGCCTTGCGCTCCTCGCCGCCAAGCTCTTTTGCGAGCACGAGTTCGCGGTGGCGCAGCGTATCGACGACGTCCATGGCGAGCATGACGTCGTCAAGGGATTGCGCCTTCGGATCGGCGAGGGCGAAGGTGTTCATCGGGCCTTAGGGCTTGTCGAGCGCCGCGTTCGCGCCCGTTTCAACAAGATGCGCCAGGCGCTTTTTGCCGTCTTCGACAGCTTCACGGATTTCTTTCGAGTTTTCCGTCGCCGCTTTTCGCATTTCGGCTATGATCGTCTGGCTGCGCTCCTGGAACGTCACCACCGACTCGACAAGCTTCTTCACCGCGGCGGCCGAAACCGTCGGGCCGTAGCCGGCGCGGACGGCCGCTTCCTGCACTTTGCCGCCGATGTCGGAAAGCGTTTCCAGGCTTTCGTCGATGCCTTTCTTCATCGCCTCGACGGTCTGCGTCGATTCATGCAGGCCGTGCATGCCGGTGAAGGTCGCGGTGAGCGCGGTCAGCACCGTCTCGTTGGTTCCGAAAAACGAAACGGCTTGCGCGTAAATGCGCTCCTTTGCGTTCGTCGTCTGGATGAGGCGCGTCATCACGACTTCGGAGGTGTTGTAGCCGATAGTGATGTTGTCGGAGAGGTCCTTTGCGACCTGATAACGCTTTTCCTCCTTTTGCAACGCGCGCAGCGCTTCATCACGGTCAAGCTCAAGCGTCGCGCGCGCGGCGTCGTCGTCGCCGGCGAAGGCCGATACCTTGTCAACCGCGGCTTTCAACGCCGCCTTCGCCGCGGCGAGTTTTTCCTCGGCCGTCTTCAGGACGTCAAGCGCCAGCACCTCCGATTGCTTCATCGCGCCGCGGAAATCACGATAGGCTTCCAGAATGCGCGTTTCGCGCTCGACCTGGTTGCGCGTCTCGCCTGCGACGTCGAGATAGACCTTCCGGATCTTGTCGAAGCGGGCAGCGATGTCCCCGCGCGTCATCTTCATCCAGACGTTGCCGATCCGCTCCATCGTCGAGATCTTGCCGTCCGCATACTGATCGACGAGCGACCT
>DNZB01000082.1:3775-5331 GCA_003506635.1 Parvularcula sp. | reverse complement strand
TCGTTGCGCACGACTTCGTTAAAGGTCGAGGACTGGTCGAGCGTCCGGGCGATCGCCGCGACGCGGTCCTGGTCAAGCTCGGCGATCTGGTTGAGGAGGGCGACGATCGGGGCCGGCTGGCCGCCTTCAGGCGCAAAGCCGAGAGCGCGCAGCTCTCCCATCGCCTTGTCGAGATATTGCAGCGCGGTCGATCGCTTCGGTTCTGACATCGCCCTTCCTCCTCCTCCTCAATGCGCGCCGACACATAAGGATTGCGCGCGCGCTGCGCCAGACCTTGAATTGGCGCGCCGGGAACCGTTGACGGCGGCGCCCGCCGGGGCCAGATGAAGCGTGCGCCTGGTGCGCCAGGCGGCGTCAGCGATTCGGGCGGGCGGGATGACGGCGGAGGACCTTGGCGGCATCGTCTCGACGCTCCTTGCCGCGGGCGTCGCGCTCGCCGCCGGCTTCCTCATCGGTTTCGAGCGCGAATGGACGCACACGCTCGAAGGCAAGCGCCACGCCTTCGCCGGCGCGCGCACTTTCGCGCTCGTCGGCCTGACCGGCGCGCTGTGCGGGCTGGTCGATAAGAGCGCGATACTCGCCGCCGCCGGCCTTATTGCTGTCAGCGCCCTGACGATCTTCGCTTACGCCCGCGAAAGCAAAGCCGAAGACGGCCGCGGCGGCACGACGGAGATCGCGCTCTTCGTAACCTTTCTTCTCGGCGTGGCGGCGGGGCGCGGGGAATTGCTGCTCGCCGCTGCGGGGGCTGTCGCGGTCGCCGGCGCCTTGAGCCTCAAGGATGAAGTGCGCCGCCTCGCCCATGCGCTCGGCGCGCGCGAGTTGCACGCGACCATCCGTTTTCTTGCGATCGCGGTGCTGATCCTGCCGGTGGCGCCGGACCGGGATTTCGGCCCGCATGGCGTGCTTAACCCGCGTGACCTCTGGTACATGGTGGTCCTGATCAGCGGCCTCTCCTTCGTCGGCTACTGGCTGGTGAAAACGCAAGGGCCGGCGCGCGGCGTGATGGCGGCGGGACTGGTCGGCGGCCTTGCCTCCTCGACCGCGACGACCTTGTCGCTGGCGCGGATGACGCGCGCCGGAACGGCCGCGCCGCGCGCCGCCGCCGCCGGCGTCGTGGTTGCCAATGTCGTGATGGTCGCCCGCATCGCGATCGTGCTCGCAGCGGCGGCGCCGGCGCTTCTCGCCAATCTGGCGGCGCCGCTGGCGGCGGCTGCGGCAGCCGGCGGCGTCGTAGCTCTGGCCCTGTGGCGGTCGTCGTTACGGGCGGCGTCGTCGCCGGGCGCGGTCGCTGTCGGGAACCCGTTCGAGCTTAAGCCGGCGCTGCTATTTGCGGGCCTTCTCGCCGTCGTCTCGCTCGCGTCGGCCGTCGCCGCCGGCCGCCTCGGCGAAACGGGCCTTTTCGCCGTCGCGTTCGCTTCAGGACTGGCGGACGTCGACGCGATGACGCTCAGCGCGGCGCGGGGCGCAATGTCGGGCGCGATGGCGATCGGCCCCGCGGGTTACGCGGTCCTGATCGCCGTCGCCGCCAACATCATCGCGAAAGGCGCAATGGCGCT
>DNZB01000082.1:0-3418 GCA_003506635.1 Parvularcula sp. | reverse complement strand
TTCAAGCGGGAAAGGAAGCGCGACGACGCGCCCGTCGTCGACGCCCGTGCTCAGATCCGTTCTGGCGCAAGATAGCGCCCGAAGAGCCGCCCTACCTTGCGCCGTACACGGAAGGACAAGGTCTTGCGGTCGGCCGCCTTGTTGCGCGTCGGGAAGGGTTCGGCCGGCGTCGGCGCGCCGAGGAACGGGCAAAGCGCGTTCCATCCGTCGCCCGCTTCAAGGTCCATGACGAGCAGGTCATGCGGGCGACCGGCGAAATGCGCGCGCACGGCCGCCTCGTGCCGACGAAGCGTCTCGAGATAGCGCGCCTTGTTCCCCGCGGGCGCTGGCGCATCGCGCCCGTAAACGAAGGCTTGCATCTCGCTTTCATGGGCGCCGAAATGACCCTCGATCGAGGCGAACCAGCTTTCCGGATCGCGCACGGTCAGAATGAATTTCGATCCTGGAAACGCTGCATCGAGTTCGCGGAAAAAGATCGGCCATGGCATGTCCTGCGCAGCATCGAAGTCGCGCGCAGCCTTGATGCAGGCGCTCGCCCCCTCGGCGGCGAGGCGTTCGGCGCTAAAGCCGCGGCCGACGACCGCCGCGGTCCGGTAGCCGAGCCGCTCAAGCGCGGCGAAAAGCGATGTCGTGCCGGTCTTCTGAAAGCCGATGCAGAAAACTTTCGGGCGCGGGGCAGGAGCGGTGGCCATGACGTCGTTCATAACCGCCGGAATTTAGGACCTTGTTAACGCGCCGCGAAAAAGCAGCGGGCCGGCGCGTCAGCGCGTAAACAGCGGCAAGCGCTCCGCCGCGAAGGCGCCTTCGATCTCAAGGAGCCTGCGCTTCGTCGCCGCACCGCCCGGCGCGGAGAAGCCGCCCATCGCGCCCTTCGCCGCCAGGACGCGGTGGCAGGGAATGACGATCGGAAAGGGGTTGGCGCCGAGCGCCGCGCCGACCGCCCGCGACAAGGCCTTGTCGCCGAGCGTCGCAGCGATCGCGCCATAGGTCGTCGTTTCGCCGAACCCGGTTCGCTCAAGCACGGTGAAAACCCGCGCGGCGAAGGGCTCAATCCTCGTTCGGTCGAGCGGCGCGTCGCTGAAGTCCTGCGGTTCGCCCGCGCACAGGCGCGCGATCTTGCCGATCACCGCCGCAACGGCGCCGGGCGGCGTCCCTTCAACAGCGCCTGGACATGCGCGCCGGATCGAGGCTTCCATTCCAGAATCATCCGCGGCGGGCAACAACACGCGCAACACCCGTCCGTCACGCCATAAAAGCGCGCAGCGGCCCAAGGCGGTGTCGAACAGGCGACAGGCGGCGGACATGCGGCCATTCTATAGCTTCAGGCGTGTCATCGGAAACGCTCGAAGCCGTCGTTTATTCGTCGGCGCGCCGGGTTTCGGAAAACCGGTGAGTCTGCTTTTTCGCTCGGCGCCATAACTCTGATGTTCACCCGCCGACATCCGGTTCTTTCGGGCGTCGCCGAAATATTCAGTAGCGCAACGCGAATTTCCTTGCCGCCGCGCGCGCTTCATAAGGCGTGTCATGCGCGTCGAACCCGTCACCCTCGAAAACATTTTCGTCCGACTGGAGCCGCTGGAAGAGCGCCATCGCGAGCCCTTGCGCGCGGCGGGCGAAGATCCCGAGCTCTGGCGTTTCGCGGTCATCAACCAGCACGGCGCGAATTTCGACGCCTGGATGGACGACCGGCTGAACGCCACGCGGCAAGGCCCGGATCTCACCTTCGCGGTGATCGACAAGGCGACCAGCGCGGCCGTCGGCTCGTCGAGCTATCTAGGCGTCGTTCTCGCGCACCGGCGGCTTGAAATCGGCTGGACATGGTATCAGCGGCGCTGTTGGGCGGGCGCGGTGAATCCCTCCTGTAAGCGCTTGTTGATGGGACATGGATTCGAGGCGCTTGGCCTCAATCGCATTGAACTGAAGCTCGACGCCACTAACACGCGCTCCTGGAACGCGGTCGAACGGCTCGGCGCGAAATATGAAGGAACATTCCGTCATCACATGGCGATGCCGGACGGGCGTCTGCGCGATTCCGCCTATTTTAGCGTACTCCGATCCGAGTGGCCGGCGGTCAAAGCGGGGCTCGATGCGCGACTTGCGGCGTTCAAGCCATCCTTGTGCTGAAAATCCGCCGCGCCTGGCCTAATTCACAATAGCTTGACCCCGAAGTCATTGACTCGAACCGGGAAGGCTCCTACCTCCCGCACCGAGTTCCGACGCGGTCGCGATGCGCGCGCAGCTAGGGGTCCCGCGCGGCCCCGGATTGTAAGACGACGCAGCCCTGATCCGCCGCCCCCGGAATTCACCACGGCGCATCGCTCATTTCCAGCGGAAGGGCGGGGCGCAACCCCAATGACCCGCTGCCTTGAGCCTCGCACGGATGATCCGGCGGGGCCATGAAACGAGCAAGAAGGACTTCCATGACGTTTGACGACCTCGGCCTCGAGCCGAATATTCTGAAAGCCGTACACGAGGCCGGCTATACGACGCCGACGCCCATTCAGATCGCCGCAATCCCCGAGGCTTTGAAGGGCCGCGATGTTCTCGGTATCGCGCAGACCGGAACCGGCAAAACCGCTTCCTTCACGCTGCCGATGATCCAACGCCTCGCCAAGGGCCGCGCCCGCGCCCGCATGCCGCGCACGCTGGTATTGTGCCCGACGCGCGAGCTTGCCGCGCAAGTTTCCGAGAATTTCGAGAAATACGGCAAATACCACAAGCTTACGATGGCGCTTCTCATCGGCGGGGTGTCCTTTGGCGATCAGGACATCAAGCTGACGCGCGGCGTCGACGTGTTGATCGCGACGCCCGGCCGGCTGCTCGATCATTTTGAGCGCGGCAAGCTCCTCCTCACCGGCATTGAAGTGATGGTTGTCGACGAAGCCGACCGCATGCTCGACATGGGGTTCATCCCGGACATCGAGCGCATCTTCAAACTGACGCCGATGACGCGCCAGACGCTCTTTTTCTCGGCGACGATGCCGCCGGAGATTCAGCGCATAACCGACGCTTTCCTTCACAATCCCGCGCGGGTCGAAGTCGCGCGGCAAGCGACGACGGCGGCGACGATCACCCAGCAGATCGTCCGTGTGCCCTCGACCGATGACCGCCTGAAGCGAATGACGCTGAGGAAGCTCCTCGACATGGAGACGGTCAGGAACGGCATCATCTTCTGCAACCGCAAGTCGACGGTCGATGTCGTCGCGAAATCGTTGCAGACCCACGGCTATAACGCGCGGCCGATCCACGGCGACCTGCCGCAGTCCTACCGCACCGAGACGATCGAGAAATTCCGCTCGGGCGAAGTGACGTTCATCATCGCGTCCGACGTCGCGGCGCGCGGCCTCGACATTCCGGACGTCAGTCATGTCTTCAACTATGACGCGCCGTTCCACCCGGAGGATTATGTCCACCGGAT
>DNZB01000375.1:2482-4638 GCA_003506635.1 Parvularcula sp. | reverse complement strand
GGCAACCAGAACGGCATTTTCCTCTCGGAAAAAGTCCGCATGGCGACGGTCAGCTCCAATCTCGTGGCCAAGAATTTTTCGGACGCGATGCGCGTGTCGAGCGGGTTTTTCGGCGCGGTCGGCGGCAACACCTTTGCCGAGAATGGCGGCTGCACCATCCAGTTCTTCTCGGCCGAGCAAAAGATCCTCAACAACGCCGACATCAAGGTGACGGCGTTCCGGGATTTCACGCCGCAAGTCGTATACGAAAACACCAATTACGCCGTCGGCAATAATGGCGACGCCAAGCTCGGCAAGATCAGAAAGAAGAGCCGTCAGGANGACGAGGCGCGCGGGCCGCAGGCCCAGTTCGCATCCTGCAACGCACCGCTCTGATCGGTCCTATCCTCAAACAGGAACGCCCCCGCAATGGGGGCGTTTTTGTCTGCGGCGCTCGCTTCGGCTGGTGCGGGCGGTCGGGGTCGAACCGACACTCCTTTGGGGAACCAGATTTTGAGTCTGGCGCGTCTGCCAATTCCGCCACGCCCGCAAGCGCCGGGGAGCGCGCCTTATAGAGCGCCGCCGCGCCCTATGGAAAGCGCTGATTTTCGCCCGCCCCAAACAAAAACGCCCCCGTTTCCGGGGGCGTTTTCCTAAAATCTTTCGCGCTGGTCAGTATTTCGGTTGCGCCGCGTTCAAGGGCGCGTTGCACGCCGCAAGCTCCACCGAGCCCTGGTCGGCGCTTTTCTTTTTCTTGCGCTTCTTCTGCTTCGCGTCGCCTTCATTGCCGACCGAATAATTGGTGTTCTCATAACGGATCGCCGGCTCGAAGTCGCGGAACGCCGTCACCTTGATGTCGGCGCCGTTGATGATCTTCTGTTCGGCTGAGAAAAACTGCACGGTGCAGCCGCCGTTCTCGGCGAAGGTGTTGCCGCCGACCGCGCCGAAGAAGCCGGACGAAACGCGCATGGCGTCGACGAAGTTCTGCGCGACAAGGTTCGAATTGACGGACGCCGAGCGCACCTTTTCCGAGAGGAAGATGCCCATCTCGTTGCCGGTGATCTCGTTGGCGATGATCTTGACGCCGTCATAGACGTCCGCGCTGACGCCGGGCCCGGCGTTATAGCGGATGGTGTTCCGGGTAAGGATCAAATCGGCGGCGATGCCGGACGCCGCGATGCCGGCGCCGTTGCCGATGACGACGTTGTTGGTCAGCGATCCCTTGATCACGGCGTTGCGGTCGCTGTCGAAATTGACGGCGGTGCGCGCCCCGACGATGACATTGCCGTCAAGGCGAACGTCCCCGGCGACGACGCGGATGCCGGACGCCGGGCCGGTCATGACGCCGACGCCTTTCGCGCCGCGCGCATGCGCCAATTGCTCGACCGAGCCCGCGCCGGAGGCGAGCGTCCAGTCGCCATGCTCGGCCCCGACGGGCTGGGCGTGACGCTGGATGTAGCCTTCAAGCCTTGAGGCGTCATCGCTGAGGCGGTCGCCGCGATCGCGCGGCGGCCGGGCGAGGTGGTCGTAAAGTTCAGGGCGCAGCGACCCGCCGAGCGGGCCGTAAGCGGCGCGCAGCGGAATGTCGGAATTGGCCGGAATGATGAAGCTGTCGGAGACCGACACCGTGCCGCCCTTGATGTCGACGCAAGCGCCCGAGGGGCTGCGGTCGTCGAACTCGAAAATGAGCTGCGACAAGCTGACGGTCGCCAGCGCCGAATCCGGCGCGATCGACACGCAAGGCGCGGCGGGGTTGGGGCGGATGACCGCGTTGCGGCCATAATCGCCGGCGACGCCGCGGATTTCGACCGGCTTCGTCACGACGATATTCTCGTTATAGGTGCCGCCCTTGACAAGGATCGTGCCGCCGGGCCGGACAAGGCGCATCGCCTGCGCGATCGTGGTGACGCGGCTGCCTGCGTCCTGGCTGACGACGACTTCGTTGCGGGAGGATGCGCCCGGCGCGCCCGCATTGGCGCCGTCGCCGCCGGCGGGGCTTGACGCGCCAGGTTCGCGGATCGGGAAGCCGCCGAGGGTCGGAGCGTCGGCCGCGGCGGCGACGCTGAGCGTCAGACCGCTCGCCGCCGCCAGGAATGTCAGTACGCGTTTCATTTGCCTCTTCTCCTGCCTACTCGATGCCGCGAGGCTTTTCGAATTCAAGTTGACGAAGCGCCTCG
>DNZB01000375.1:521-2127 GCA_003506635.1 Parvularcula sp. | reverse complement strand
GAGTCGCGATAAAGGACGCCGAGCGCGTAATGCGCGATGGCGAGATCGGACTTCGCCGCGTTACCCAGCCATTCAAGCGCCTTGTCGCCGTCCTGCACGACGCCGATGCCGCGCACATGCATGATGCCGTAGACATATTGCGACATCGGATGGCCTTCGTCGGCCGCCGCGGCGAACAGGTCCACGGTCTGGCGCGCGGTGAGAACGCCGGTCCTGACCGCGTCCTTCTCCTCGTCCGTCAGCGTCGTGTCGGAGCTGATGCGCGAATACTGGAAGCGGCGGATCGCCTCGCGCGTCTCGGCGCCCATCGTGTTGTCGATCGGCCCGTAATACATGCCGAGCGACTTCAATCCGCGCTGGATAAGCTCGACATCGATGTCGGCGATCGCCGAAAGGGCCTGCTGCAAGCGCAGCTCCTCAAGCTCTTTCTTGGTGCGCTCCAGCTCTTTTTGCTGCGGGGTCTGGCCGGTGTGCTCCTCGGGGAGCGGGGGTTGCCAGCCGACGACCGCCTCGAGCGCCTTGTCGACTTCCTTCTTCGTCATCAGCGCTTCGAGATCTTCATAGGCGATCGACGCCGCGCCGACGCCGCGCGCCTTGGCGAGCGCGTAGAGCGTCAGCGCCTTGGTGTTGTTCTTCGCAACGCCCGTGCCGCGGCGATACATGTCGCCGAGCGTATAGAGGTCATAGGGGCTGCCGCGCTCGAACGTATCGGAGACGAGCGTCTCGGCCTTCGAGACATCGCCGGTCGACATGCGGAAGCGGATTTCCGGAAGGCGCTCTTCAGCGAGGATCTGCGCGTTGCGCTCTTCCGCCGACGGCGTCTGGAACCCTTCGTTGAAGCGGTGATAGGCCGCGAGCGAATACCAGCGCAGCGCTTCGATATTGTCGACCTTCTTGCCGGTTTCGAGCGGGATCGCCGCGCCCTTCGCCCCTTCAAGGATGGCGCCCGAATAGACGTCGCCAAGGGCCTTCATCGAGCGCACGTCGCCGGCGACGGCAAAGCGCGTCCAGATGTCGACGGCGACGTCGTGCTGGCCCTGCTCATAGGCTTTAAGGCCGATCTCGTAATTCGCGTGCGCAACGCCCGTTGCCGAGAACGCAAGGGCCGAAGCCGCCACGGCGCCCATCAGCGCCCGGCGCAGTCCGGATTGAACCATCACCTGTTTTTCCCTCATAACCCCTATGCTCCCCATCGCCCGCCCAATCCGCCTGCAATCAGCGCCGGGCGGTCAGGCGGCAGGCCCGTCCGGGCGGGCGCCTCGCCACACATTAACCATTACCACGCCTGAAAACAATTTGGCGCCGATGGGGCCGAAACTGGCAAGGCCGGGCCTTGCCGGCGTCACGGTTTTTCCCCCCGCGTGACAAGAAAGACGCAAACGGAAGGCGGCCCTGACAGCCGTTCGCAGGCATGCCCGCCTTCAGCGGCGAAATGGGGGATATCGACCGCCGCGATCGGATCGTCAGCGGTGATTTTCACCTGCCCGGCCGGCGCCATCCGGCGCAGCGCCGCCTCCATCTTGAGGACGGGAAGCGGGCAGCGAAGGCCGCGTGCGTCGATCTCGATGATGGTGGCGGACATACGCCAAGCCTGACCGGCGGGAGG
>DNZB01000375.1:0-140 GCA_003506635.1 Parvularcula sp. | reverse complement strand
CGGCAGGCTCAAAAATTGACTTCGATCTCTAGCCCGACGACGCGGCCCTTGTTGAGCGGCGCAAAAGAACCCCCGCCCAGCGTGCCGGGCAGCTGCGTCTCCCCGCCATGCGTCACCTCGTTGAGGAGGTTCTGGCCGTA
>DNZB01000300.1:4907-5558 GCA_003506635.1 Parvularcula sp. | reverse complement strand
GGGAGAGGGCGAAGGCCCCGAAACCGCCGTTCCGGGGACAGACGAAGCGATCACGAATTATTACCAAATGCAACAAAACCCCGTCACCCCGGACGGCGAAGCCGATCCGGGATCCATCTCCCGGAACTCGCCACGTCTCGCGCCGGTATTCCACGAGCTGGACCCCGGGTTCGCGCGAAGAGGCGCGCCCCGGGGTGACGGAAGAGGCGCGGGGGGGGGGGGGGAGCGGTTATGGTCCGTACACAAACTAACCGCCGTCACCCCGGACGGCGTCAGGAGCCGCGGCATGAAAGGACGGCGCTGGAAAGGGGTCGACCGCAAGTATTCGTCGGCGCAAAGCGCGAGGTGAGGGTCTAGTTTTTCGCCGCGAGCGCCATCGCTTCCCTAACGTAAGCCTTGACCGCCGCGGGTCTGATGTCCTTCGCCGCCGTCATGCGCCATTGGCGCATCGACTGCGTCCTCCCCTCCTGCGCGTTGACGAGCACGCCGTGCTTGTCGGAGAGACGCGCGCCGTCGAAGAACCACAGGCCGAAATAGGATTTGAACGCAGCGACGCCGACGATATTGCGGCCGCCTGCGACATAAACCGGCCTGCCCCATTTCACCGCTTCTGCAAGGCCGCAGGCAAGAACGAGCGCGCGCAGCCGAGCC
>DNZB01000300.1:4344-4635 GCA_003506635.1 Parvularcula sp. | reverse complement strand
CGAGCCCTTCATAGAACGCGTCAGCGGTCGCCGCGCGCGTCACCGCTCAGGGGCCGACGAGCGCCGGCACGCCGCCCTTGTCGGACGGGTGCTTTTCATCCGCTAGGAATTCGAAGGCGAGCTTGTCGGGATCGGCGGGATCGAGGCGCACCCTGACGACGCCGCCATTCTTCAAGGCGCCGAACAGGATTTCATCCGCGATCGGCTTTTTGACATGTTCCTGAATGACGCGGGCGAGCGGGCGCGCGCCCATTTCCTCGTCGAAGCCGCGCTTGGCGAGCCAGCGCGTCG
>DNZB01000300.1:3646-3996 GCA_003506635.1 Parvularcula sp. | reverse complement strand
TCGGGCGTCAGCCCGCCGAACATCACGGTCGCGTCGAGGCGGTTGCGGAATTCCGGGGTGAACATGCGTTTGATCGCCTGATCGGTCTCGTCGGACTTCTTACCGCCGGCGAAGCCGATCGCGAAGCGCGCCGCATCCGATGCGCCGGCGTTCGTCGTCATGATCATGATGACGTTGCGGAAGTCGATCTTCTTGCCGTTGGTGTCCGTCAGCTGGCCGTTGTCCATCACCTGGAGGAGGATGTTGAAGATCTCCGGGTGCGCCTTCTCAATCTCATCGAGGAGGAGGACCGCGTGCGGGTGCTGGTCAATCGCGTCGGTCAGGAGCCCGCCCTGATCGAAGCCGACATA
>DNZB01000300.1:2942-3325 GCA_003506635.1 Parvularcula sp. | reverse complement strand
TCCGACATGTCGAAGCGGATCATCTCAACGCCGAGCATCAGCGCGAGTTGCCTGGCGACTTCCGTTTTGCCGACGCCGGTCGGCCCCGCGAAGAGATAGCTGCCGATCGGCTTCATCGGTTCGCGAAGGCCGGCGCGCGAAAGCTTGATCGCGGCGGCGAGCTGGTCGATCGCCGCGTCCTGTCCGAAGACGACGCGTTTGAGGTCGGCGCCGAGATTCCTGAGCCGTTCCGTGTCGCTCTTCGACACTGATTTCGGCGGGATGCGCGCCATTTTCGCGACGATTTCCTCGATATCCTCGACATCGATGATTTTCTTGCGCTTGTCGGGCGCGAACAGCATCTGGCGCGCGCCAGCCTCGTCGATGACGTCGATCGCCTTGTC
>DNZB01000300.1:2353-2679 GCA_003506635.1 Parvularcula sp. | reverse complement strand
GGCAATTTGCGGTCGGTCATGTATTTCGCCGAGAGGTCGGCCGCCGCCTTCACCGCTTCGGGCGTATAAGTGACTTTGTGGTGTTCCTCGAAATAGGGTTTGAGGCCGGCGAGAATCTTCACCGTGTCATCGACCGTCGGTTCATTGACGTCGATTTTCTGGAAACGACGTGCGAGCGCGCGGTCCTTTTCAAAATGCTGGCGATATTCCTTGTAGGTCGTCGAACCCATGCAGCGCAGCGTTCCCGATTGCAGCGCGGGCTTTAAAAGGTTCGAGGCGTCCATCGCCCCGCCCGAGGTCGCGCCGGCGCCGATCACGGTGTGGAT
>DNZB01000300.1:0-1992 GCA_003506635.1 Parvularcula sp. | reverse complement strand
GTGCCGGCGAGAAGCGCGCCCATGTCGAGCGCGAAAATCGTCGAATTGGCCAGCACTTCGGGCACTTCCTCGTCGACGATGAGACGCGCCAGCCCCTCGGCGATCGCCGTCTTGCCGACGCCCGGATCGCCGACGAGCAGGGGATTGTTCTTGCGCCGACGGCAAAGGACCTGGATCGAGCGTTCGATTTCAGGCGCGCGCCCGATCAGCGGGTCGATCTTGCCCTTGCGCGCTTTCTGATTGAGATCGACGCAATAGGCGCTGAGCGCGCTTTCGTTTTGCTTGGCGCCGCCCTCGCCGTCTTCCTGCGCGCCGCGCGGGGTTTTCTGTTGCGTCTCGCCGGGGCGCTTGGCGAGCCCGTGCGAGATGTAGTTGACGGCGTCGAAACGCGTCATGTCCTGCTGCTGGAGGAAATGCGCGGCGTGGCTTTCGCGCTCCGCAAAAAGGGCGACGAGGACGTTCGCGCCGGTCACTTCCTCGCGGCCCGATGACTGCACATGAATGACCGCGCGCTGGATGACGCGCTGGAAGCTTGCGGTCGGTTTGGCCTGTTCCGGCGCGCCGGTCTTGAGGTTCGAAAGGCTGTTCTCGATGAATTCGAAAAGGTTGCGGCGCAGCTCTTCAAGGTCGACATTGCAGGCGCGCATCACCGCGGCCGCGTCCTGGTCATTCGTCAGCGCCAGCAGCAAATGCTCAAGCGTGACGAGTTCATGATCGCGTTCCGACGCGAGCGCGACGGCGCGATGGAGAGAGTCGTCGAGATTCCTGCTGAAGGACGCCACTTCAATCCCTTTCCATCGTGCACTGGAGCGGATGCTGGTGCCGCCGCGACAGCTCCATCACCTGCGCGACTTTCGTCTCCGCGACCTCATAGGTGTAGACGCCGCAGACCCCGACGCCCGTCTGGTGGACGTGGAGCATGATGCGGACGGCGTCTTCGGCGCCCTTGTTGAACACCGCCTGGAGCAGCCAGACGACAAATTCCTGCGGCGTGTAGTCGTCGTTGAGGAGGAGGACCTTGTAAAGCGAAGGGCGTTTCGTTTTGGGCGCAGTCCTTGTGACGACGCCGACCCCGACATCGCCGCCCGGCCCTTCGACATTGTCGTCCTTGTCCGCCATCCGCACCTTGCCGCTCGCAGCGCTGCCGCCGCAGTCGCCATTAAGTATGTATTGCGAGCCGGTTGAAAAGAAGGAAATCCATCGCGAGAAATAAATTCGCCGCGCGCAGAAACGAAAACGCCCGGCCGATTCCGGCCGGGCGCTTCGTTAACGCAACAATCCCGCGATGGATTACGCGCGGTAAGACTGAACCATGTCGACGAACTCGGCATAGCGCTTGGTCATCGGCTCGGCCGCTTCCCTGGCGACGCCGTTCCAGTGATCGGCAAGCCGGGTCACGAGGCCAAGATTGCGCTCGAACGCGGTGCGGGCGAATTCGGTCTGGAGTTCGATCGTTTCCTGAACGCTCTTTGACGAGGACGCGGCTTTGGCGAGCGCGACGGTTTCCTCATACTGCTCCTTCACGAAGCTCGCCTGGTCGGCGGCGGCCTTCTCGAAGCCCTTGGCGAGCGTGCTTGAAGAGGCCATCATCGCCTCAAGCGAGCTCTTTTGAAAATCAGCGAACGAATTCAACCCTTTGGCGAATTTCTCGTAGCCGTCTTTAAAGCTGTCGGTATTGAAGCTGAGCGTCTCGATTCCTTCCGCGGCGGTGGTCTTTCTGGCGGCCATTGTGGTGTCTCCCGAGTTGGCCCGGCCGCGGCGACGGCGGCGGGGCGATTTCATTTATTGTGCAATGCAACATAAGACGCCCCACGCCACCCGTCAAGGCTGAATCTTGCATTGCAACAATCCAGAAAGGGGAATTCGGGGGGCGTCTCGAACCGTCCCTCCCTTTTCAAGGGAGGGAAGGCGAGCGCGCTTCCTTCTTTCCCTCCCTTGAAAAGGGAGGGCGTGAGCCCCCGGCGGCGACAGCCGCCGGCCTTGGGCGAACGG
>DNZB01000198.1:1415-3781 GCA_003506635.1 Parvularcula sp. | reverse complement strand
TATCGCACTTTGATGCTCGCGCCTGGCGACGGGCTCTTCTATCGCGGCGTCAATCTCCGCCACGGGCGCATGCAGCCGAATCCCAATCGCTGGTCGGCGCATCTTTTCCTGTTTTGGGTCGACGCAGAAGGCGAGTTCAAGGATCTCGCCTTCGACCGCATGACGTTCAACGAGAGCGTCGACTTCCCGCCGCCGCGCTAAAGCCTATTCATCAAGCGCGGCGAGCGCGTCCCTGGCGAAGGCCGCGATGTCGAACCCGCCGCCGTCGTCGAAGCCGCGGCGGACGACAAGCATCCGGCGCGCGGGAATGATCAGCAGGAATTGCCCGCGATTGCCGAGCGCGGCGTAACTTCCCTCCGGCAGACCATGCCGCGCGCCGAAGAGCCAGAATTGCGCGCCATAGCCGGGCCGGTTTTCGCCGGCGCGCCGATCCGCAGGCTGCGCCGGCGCCGGCGTTGAAACAAAGTCCGCCCAGCCCTCGGGCAAGATGCGCGCGCCGCCCGCGACGCCGTCGTCGAGATAGAGCTGGCCGAGCCGCGCCAGGTCGCGCGCGGTCGTCCAGACCTGGCTCGACAGGACGAAATCGCCGTTCCAGTCCGTCTCCAGGAAGGTGCGGTCGAGCCCGACGGGGCCGAGCACCTTGCGAAAGGGGAAAGCAAGATAGGCCTTGTCGCTTTTCATCCGTTCCCGGAGCGCCCGCATCAGCAGCATGGTGTCGTTGTTTGCATAAACAAAGGCCGAGCCCGGCGCGGCGACCAGCCGCCGCGTCGCGGCGTGATCAATGACGCGGCCGCCGCCGAAATAAATGTCATCGGTGCGATTGCCGGCGGGGCCTGAATCAAGCCCGCTCGCCATGTTGAGGAGATGGCGGATGGTGATAGCGCCGCGCGGATCGCCCGGCGCGCGCCATTGCGCCAGCGCCGCCGGCTCGTCGATGTCGATCAATCCCTCCTGCACGGCGGCGCCGATGATCGTCGCCGCGATCGACTTCGCGGCCGACCAGGTGCGCTGCGGGGTGTTCTCATCGAATCCGTCGCGATATTTCTCCGCCACGACGGCGCCGTCCTTGACGATCAGGACGGCGGTCGTCTCTGTTCCCTCGCCATAGGTCTTGCGGTCGAACGCGGCGCTGACGAGCGCGTCAAGCGCGGCGTTGTCGAGATCGAGAACGATCGTGTTCCGATCGCGCCCGCCGTTGCGCGGAGCCTTGAAAGCGACATCGCGCGGCGAGAGCCGCGGCGCCGCCTTCAGCGCCGCCGCGCCGCCCATCGTCGGCGCCGCGACGCAGCCGAGATAAGGCCGCCACGCTGCAAGGCGCGGCGGCAGGCCGTCCGCATAAGATACGCTGACGGTCTTCGCCGCTTCGTCGATGACGGCGTCCGGCAGCCTCGCCATCGCCTCGCGATAATCGGGATAGATGCGGTTCAGCTCATCGGCGGCAATTTCACGAACGCTGCGCCCGGCGTTGAAATGCGCCGAGCAGGTGAAGGCCGCCTTGTAACCGGCGACCAGCGACAGGTGCGCCGGGTCATCGGCGCCGAGCGCAGGGGAGGCCAAAAGCGCCGCGGCGATCCAGAGCGCGCGCATCAGTTCGCTCGCGCCGGATATTCCGGCTGGATGTCGACCGGCGCGTCCGTCAGCGAGGCGATGACGGCCTGCGCCGGCGCGTCAAGGACCGCCCGGCGGTCAAGAAAGGCTTTCGCCTTCTCGTAATCGCCGTCGCCCTGCAAGATGACGATGTCGCGGGTCAGATCGCGGATCGCGATTTCGAGTTTGGCGAAGTCGAGCCGGAATTTTCCCGACGCCTCATCGACGCTCGCGGCGCCGGCGTCGCGGAAATAGGAATACTGGAACGCCGCGCCGCGCCCGTGCGCTTCGTTGATCCCGAAGCGCATCGCGCGGAAGAGGCCGGCGAAATAGGTCGCGAGGAATTGTTGCTTCTCCGCCGCCGGCAGCTCGCCCTTCTCCATCATGTAGAGAATATTGTAGGCGCCCATGACATCGGCCTTGCCTTCCTCCGTCGCGGAATAAAGCTCCTTCAGCTCCGCGTTGACAGTCGTCCCGGCGCCGTTCTTCGTGATCGTTCCCGGCCCGAGGCTGTGCGACAATTCGTGGAACAAGGTCTCGGCGCCCATATATTTCTGGAGGAGCATCGCGGCCTGTTCGGGGACGAGCACATGGCTCGCCATCGGCGCCAGAATGCGGTCGAATTTCGCGCCCATGACGTTGCTGAGAAGGACTTTCTTCGCGCCCTTCTGTTCGCGCACGCGCTCGTCATTCGGCAGGTTGAACGCGATCGTCTGCACGCCCGGAACATTGTCGCCGCCGCCATGCACCTGCGTCACGACCGCGATCGGGCTTTCAAA
>DNZB01000198.1:0-1063 GCA_003506635.1 Parvularcula sp. | reverse complement strand
CTTTCCTCGGGGTCCTTCACGGTGATGAACGCCTCATAGGCGGCTTTGTAGCCGAAAAGTCCGTCCGTATAGACCTCGTAAGGTCCGATCGCGACTTCGATCGTCCCGTCAAGGTCCATCCACGCAAGTTCGGATTCGAAGTAATCATCGCTGAGCAGCGCGTCGGCGCGCATCGCGAGGAATTTCTTCAGGCTCGCGTTCGTCGTGCGCTCCGAGGCGCGGCGAAGAAGGTCGGCGGCGGGCTCCAGCCATTCGCGATAATGCTCCCGGTACGGAACGGCGATCAGCCTGCCGCCCGCGTCGCGGCGGATGACGGTGTAAAGGCTCGTGAACGCCGCCTTGTCCTCCGGGTGCGCGGCGATGTGCGCCTCGAACTCCTCCTTCGTCATGTCGGCGGGATAGAAGGCCGCGCCCGGCGGCTTCTCCTTCGTTCCGTAAAACGGCTTGTCATGGTCAAGACTGTCCCACGGGCCGAAATGAAGATCGAAAAGGTCGAGCAGCAGTTCGCGGTCCGGCTGGTCGCTCGCCGCGATCGCGGCGCGCAAGGGGATGTTCTCCTCCGAAATCTGGCGGAGATAGATGCCGCTCATGATGTCGCCGGCTTCATTGAGGAGATTGATGACGTCTTTCTCCTCCTCGGTCAGGAAGGAAAGGTCGGGCTTCATTTCGATGACCGCGAACTGCGCGCGCATGGCGTCGAGCTTTTCGCGCGGCGCGACATAGGTCGCCTCCCCGGGCGCCGTTTCGGCCGGCGCGGCGGGCGCTGGCGCGGCGGCGTGGTCGCGCCCGCAGGCGGCGGCGAGGGCGAGAACGGAAACGGCGAGAAGCGCATGGCGCATGGGAAATCCCCAGGTGGCGGCGCCCCCTTCTAGGGCAGGAATTTCCCGCGCCAAAGCCGCGAAGGCGCCCCATTCCGGCCTTGAGGCGGTGCAAGGATCGCCCTTAAAGAGGCGGGGCTTGCTTCGGTGCCTGCTTGAGGGGGCGTTCACGACATGCGTATCCGGCCGATGATTTCAGCCCTGGCGGGCGCCGCGCTCGCCGCGCTTGCGCCCGCGCGCGCCGA
>DNZB01000197.1:4661-6535 GCA_003506635.1 Parvularcula sp. | reverse complement strand
AGAAGGCGTTTCTTGGGGGCGCCGCCCTCACCCTTCCCCGTCGATCGCATGCGATCGACCCCGCAAGAGCGGGAGAGGGGACGCAAGCATCTGCGATAGCCTTGCGGCGCGCCGGTCGTTCAGGAAATGGCCCCAGGGGTCTTCATCCCGAGCTTGTCGAAGGACGCGCCACGACGCGCGCCAAGGGGGCGACGGCTTTCGCGATTCAGAGAGATGCGACGCGGGGCGACGGCGAGGCCCGCGCACGCGAAGGCAAATTGCGGGAGATCGCCCGCTTGTCGGCGGCGCCTTTCGGGGTGACGGCGTTTGGCGTTTCGCTCTCGACACTCCCGCGGCTCACGCCTAGCGTTCGCAGCCGTCGGTGGGGTGTTGCGGCGGGGGCCCGTGTTGGAGTCGAATGATCTGACGGCGCTCACTTCGGGCGCGAGCGGCCTGGCGCTCGGCTCCGCGATCGTCCTTGCGCTGCTGGGCGCCGTGGCGGCGCTGATTTTCGCCCGCAACCGGGAAAGTTCGCTCTTCAACCGCTTGTTCATCGTCGTCGCCTCGACCTCGGCGTTCTTTTCCGCCGTCTCCTCCGCGATCGGCTTTTCGCTGATCACCTCGCAGGAGACGACGGATTTCTTCCGCAACGCCATCCTGCCGCCGGCGTTCGGCGTGTTCGTCTTTTTTCTCGGCCTTGCGATCTGGATCGGCGGCGCCGATCTTGTGCGGCGGCGCGACTGGTTTCGATCGCTTGCCGGCGGTCCCCTGTCAGCGGCGCTCGGCTTCATCGAGCGATCCGTCAAGATCTTCGTCATCATCCCCGTCCTGTCGCTGATCCTGTTCGTCGTTTCGACCTGGACGACCGTCGTCGGCATCGCCGGCGTTGATGCGGTGAGGTTCACCTACGCCAAAGAGCTTCAAAGGTTGCAGGACGAATGCGCGGGCGTCGTCGCATGGCGCCAGCGCGACCGCGCCGTGCTCGACGATTTGAACCTCTCGGTGCGGACGACCGCCGAGTCGGCGCAGCGCGAACGCGAAGGCGGGTTCCAGACGGGCGCGGCCGGTCGCGGCGCCGTCGCCGCCTATATCGAGGGCGTTGCGCAATGGTACGCCGCGGTCGGAGAAAGCGTCGCCGCGACGCTGGCCGCCGACGACCCCTCGGGCCTTTCGCCCTTCACGCCGGCAATCTGCGCGCAGACGGCGGATCGGCTCCGCGCCCTGCTGTCGGCGGACGCCTATGAAAATTACGACCGCTGGGCGAGCGGCTATGAAACCGCCTTCAATGACTTCGTCGTCATGCTCAACCGCTGGCGCCAGGACCGGCGCATCGAGACGCTGCTCGAAACGCAGCTTGGCGCCTTTGATCGCGCCAATCCGAAGCCGGTCGCCGGACTTTCGGACGCGCAGGCGCGCGCCATCGATGCTTACGCGGATGAAGTGACTGGCGCGATCAGGAAATTCCTCAGTGCGCAGCGCCGCACCAAGCCGGCCGCGCCGATCCCCTCCGAAGCCGAGAAATCTCCTGAACGCGGCCTCGATATCGTCGCGGCGATGTTCCGTCCGGCGCCGGCGGCGGAGCCTGCAAAGCCTGCAAAGAAAGTGTCGCGCAACGCTGAGGCCGTCGCCGCCGAGCGCATCGCGCCGCTCTCCGAACTCACCCCGCGCGACGCGGTGCTCAAACACGCGCAGGTCTTCTCGGACGTCTGGCTGCTCGGGATCGCCTGGGACTATGCGAGTTTCCTCCTGATGCTGGCGTTTTTGTTCTTCCCGTCGGCGGAGCGAGGCGGGACGGCGCAAGAGCGGAAATAGGCGGGGCAGACCCTTTGCCTCCCCCTTGAGGGGAGGCCAAAACCGCGCAGCGGTTTTGGGTGGGGGTAGCGCTGCCGCCTTGC
>DNZB01000197.1:3462-4315 GCA_003506635.1 Parvularcula sp. | reverse complement strand
GCAACAAGATATGGGCGAGAGGCCAGCCGCCCGAGATCAACCCTGCGCGCCGGCGCGATGCGCGCCCGGGCGCTGAACGACTGTTTCCTGACATGACCGCCGAGACCGCCGCCCTTCGCAACATCGCCATCATCGCCCATGTCGACCATGGCAAGACGACGCTGGTCGATGCGCTGCTGCGCCAGTCGGGCACAGTGCGCGCCAATACCGAAATGGCCGAGCGCGCGATGGATTCGAACGACATCGAGCGCGAGCGCGGCATCACCATTCTCGCAAAGTGCACCAGCGTCCTCTGGGAGCAGGGGCCGAGCCCCGTGCGCATCAACATCGTCGACACGCCGGGCCACGCTGATTTCGGCGGCGAGGTCGAGCGCATCCTCTCGATGGTCGACGGCTGTCTTCTCCTCATCGACGCCGCCGAAGGCCCGATGCCGCAGACGAAATTCGTGCTGTCGAAGGCCCTCGCGCTCGGCCTTCGCCCGATCGTCGTCCTCAACAAGGTCGACCGGCCGAACGCCGACCCGGACGAGGCGCTGAACCTCGCCTTCGACCTCTTCGCCGCGCTTGGCGCTTCGAACGAACAGCTCGACTTTCCCGTCGTCTACGCCTCGGGCCGCGACGGCTGGGCCGCGCACTCGCTTGACGGCGCCCGCGAAAATCTCGCGCCGCTCTTTGAACGGATCATCGCGCATGTGCCGCCGCCGGCGCTCAGCGCCGATGCGCGCGCGCTGCCCTTCAAGATGCTGGCGACGACGATGGAGGCTGACCCCTATCTCGGCCGCATCCTCACGGGGCGGATCGCCGCCGGCGTCGCAAAGCCCGGCGTCACGCTGAAGGCGCTGCGCGCCGGCGG
>DNZB01000197.1:0-3116 GCA_003506635.1 Parvularcula sp. | reverse complement strand
GGCGAGGCGACGGTCGCCGACACGTTGTGCGATCTTGAGAATTTCGAGATCATTCCCGCCCAGCCGATCGACCCGCCGACGCTCGCCATCACCATCTCGGCGAATGATTCCCCGCTGGCGGGCCGCGAAGGCGACAAGGTGCAGAGCCGCGTCATCCGCGACCGGCTGTTGCGTCAGGCGCAAGGCGACGTCGCCATCCGCGTCAAGGATACGGAAGAAGGCGACGCCATGGAGGTCGCCGGCCGCGGCGAATTGCAGCTCGGCGTCCTGATCGAGAACATGCGCCGCGAGGGCTTCGAGCTTTCCGTCTCGCGCCCGCGCGTCGTCACGCGGACGGACGAGAACGGTCAGCTGCTCGAACCCATCGAAGAAGTCTTCATCGACGTCGACGACGAGTTCACCGGCGTCGTCATCGAGAAGCTGACGCGGCGCAAATGCGAGCTCGCCGAGATGAAGCCTTCGGGCGCCGGCAAAACGCGCATCATCATGCACGCGCCTGCGCGCGCGCTCATCGGCTATCACGGCGAGTTCCTGACCGACACGCGCGGCACCGGCGTCATCAACCGCTCCTACCTCAAACACGCGCCGCACAAGGGAACGATCGAAGGGCGGCGCAACGGCGTTCTGATTTCGACCGATGACGGCGTCTCGGTCGTTTACGCGCTCTGGTACATCCAGGAGCGCGGCTTTCTTTTCATCGGCGGCGGCGAGGCCGTCTATCAGGGCATGATCATCGGCGAGAACGCCAAGGACGACGATCTCGACGTCAATCCGCTGAAGGAAAAGAAGCTGACCAACATCCGCACCAAGGCCGCCGACGAGGCGATGCGCCTCGTTCCGCCGCGGCGGATGAGCCTTGAACAGGCGATCGCCTATATCGGCGATGATGAGCTGGTAGAGGTGACGCCGAAATCCGTCCGCCTCCGGAAGAAAGCGCTCGCCCCGCATCTCAGGAAAAAGCGGACGAAGGATTAAGGCGCCTTTTGGCGCCGCGCAGGCGGCCTTCAATCCACCAGCGAACGGAGCGTAAAGCGCACCAGGAATGCGTTGTCCGCTTCAAGGCCGACGTCGGTCGTCCGGTCGCGGCGATAGGTGAGTTCGATCGAGGAACATTCGTCCTGATAGCCGAGGATGAAGTCCTGGCGGATGAGGCGATCGGTGACGAGGTCCTGGCGCCAGCCGACGCCGGCGTTCCAGTGGTCGGTGATTTTCATGCGGAAGAGCCCGTTCAGCTCCTCCCGGCGCGTCAATCCGGCGATCGACAATTCCTCGCTGAGGCGGGTGTAGGTCAAATTCCCGCGCAGGCGCCAGATATTGAGGTAAGCGGTCGATTCCGCGCGGTCGAGCGAAGCGTCGTCATCGTCGATGCGGAAGCGGTTTTCGACGCCGACGACGTTCTTGTAACGGATGTTGAGCGCGCCGACGAAATCGGACCGCTCCTCGCCGAGGCCGGTCGCGGGGTCGAAGGCCGCGCTTTCCTGCAGGCGGAACTGCTGGCCGACTTCCCCCTCGATCTTCAGCCCGTTGTCGAGGGCGGCCGCGACCGCGACGCCGGCGTTCATGCGCTGGCCGTCCTCGAACGCGTCGAACCCTGAGGCTTTGTTGTAATCGAAGAGGCCCGCATAATCATATTCGACGCTTTGCGAGTCTTCGTTGATGATGTCCGCGCCGTTGCGGTCCGCAGGGCTTGCGACCAGCTGCACGCGCGGTTCGATGAAGAGGCGCCCGCCGGCGATCGACTTCGTCAGCGGATAGGACCATTCGACGCCGACGGTCGGCGCAAAGCGCCCGTCAAGCCGGTTGTCGTCGGCCTCGGCCGCGCGGTTTTCCGTCCCTTCGTCAAGGTCTTCATAGCGGAAGAGATCGCCGCGCAGCTCGGCGAAGGCGTTGAAGCGGTGGCCGCCCGCGGTGATGTGTTCGCGCTCCCACAGCGCGCTGGCGGTGAGGCGGCGCGTATCGACGCCGCCGGTCCGCTGCAGCGAGGCGAAGTTGACGTTGACCAGCGCCTCGCCGCCGATGAATTCCGGCCGGAAGCGATGGCGGAAATCGAGAACGGGCAGCGCATAAGGCGTAAGACGCGCAATCTCCGGCGCAAGCCGCACCAAGGGGTCGGTCGCAGCGAGCGAGGAGCAGTCGGTCGCGTTAATACTAAGGCGCTCACCTGTTGAAAGGTCGCACACCGAGACCGTGCGCAGATCCTGGAACGTATAGCTGTCCGCGCGGAACTGCGTGTCCTCGCCCCGCCAGCGCACATAGGTGTTGGTGCGCAGCCGGTTCGTCAGCGAGGTGTCGAGCTCTTTCCTGAGATCGCCGCGCCGCTGGACGTCGTAGCGGCGGAGATAGGTGTCGTCCGACACGCGCTCGACGTCATAGCCCGCCTGCCATTTCGCGCCGAAATTGCGATAGCCCTGCGCAAAGACGTGCCAGCGCGCGCCCGGCACGTCGACATCGCCGGCGTTCGGGGTGAAGTCGATGAACCCGCCTTGCAGGACGTGATAGCCGCTGTCGTCGCGGCGGCGATATTCGCCCTGCCAGAGGACGCCGTCCCTTGTCGTGTATTTCGGCGAGAAGGTCGCGTCCTGATGGTTTGAAATCGCCAGATAATAGGGAAGTTCGAGATTGAAGCCGAGGCGCGAGGACGCGCCGATCAGGGGCGTCAGAAAACCCGACTGGCGTTCTACGGAAGGGTCCGGCGCCTGCAGGAACGGCGCGTAGAGGATCGGAACGCCCTTGAGTTCGAGGAAGGCGTGGGTGAAGCGCACGACCTTGCGCTCTTCGTCGCGCGTCACCTTGAGCGCCTTGATGCGCCAAGTCGGCGTCTTGCCATCGCCCTCATCGTTGCAGACGTCGCAGGCGGTGTAGACGGCCTTCTTCAGTTGCGTGCGCGAATCCTGTTCGCGCACCGCGGAAGCCGCGGCGAGGCGCGCATTGTCGGCGAGAAGCGCGCTGAAATTCTCAGCGACGCCGTCGCGAAGATCGCCGGTCAGCTCGACGCGGCCCGCAAAGACCGTCTGGCGGTCTTCGTCGGTGATCGAGACATTGCCTTCGGCGACGGCGATATTGGTCGCCTCGTCAAAGGTGAGGCGGTCCGCCTTGAGGAAACGCTCGCCGAAATA
>DNZB01000066.1 GCA_003506635.1 Parvularcula sp. | reverse complement strand
CGAGGTTTTCAGCGAGCTTGATGTAAGGCTTCAGGCGCGGGGCTTCCTCCGCGGTGATCGAGGGCATGTTGAGCGCGTTCGTCACCGCCCCGCGCATCAGATAGTCCGCCATCTGTTCGGCGATCTGGATCGCGACATTTTCCTGCGCCTCGTTGGTGGAGGCGCCGAGATGGGGCGTCGCGACGACGCGGTCATGACCGAAAAGCGGGTGCTCCGTCGCCGGCTCCGCCGCGAAGACGTCAAGCGCCGCCGACGCGATATGGCCGCTGTCGAGCCCCGCTTTCAGCGCAGCCTCGTCGATCAAGCCGCCGCGCGCGCAGTTGACGATGATGACGCCTTTCTTCGTTTTCGCGAGCGCTTTCGCGGAGAGAATATTCCTCGTCTGCTCGGTCAGCGGCGTGTGCAGCGTGATGATGTCGGCGCGCGCGAGCAGCGCGTCGAGATCGACCTTTTCGACGCCTAGCTCCACCGCGCGCGCGTCGGTGAGATAGGGATCAAAGGCGATCACCCGCATTTTCAGCGCGACGCCGCGGTCGGCGACGATGCCGCCGATATTGCCGCAGCCGATGACGCCGAGCGTCTTGCCGTAGAGTTCGACGCCCATGAAGCGCGATTTCTCCCACTTGCCGGCGTGCGTCGACTGGCTCGCCTGCGGGATCTGGCGGGCGGCGGCGAACATCATCGCGATCGCGTGCTCCGCCGTGGTGATCGCATTGCCATAGGGCGTGTTCATGACGACGACGCCCGCCGCCGTCGCCGCCGGAATGTCGATATTGTCAACGCCGATGCCGGCGCGGCCGATGACTTTGAGGTTCTTGCCGGCGGCGATCACCGCCGCCGTCGCCTTCGAAGCCGAGCGCACGGCGAGGCCGTCATAAAGTCCGATCACGGACAAAAGCTTGTCCTTGTCCTTGCCGAGCCGCGGCTCATAGGTGACGTCGAGCCCGCGTTCCTTGAAGATGTTGACGGCGGTTTCGGAAAGTTCGTCGGAAATGAGGACTTTGGGCATGGGTGAGATTCCGTGAATAGTGAATGGTGAAATCGTGAATGGGCTGTCAGCGTACGGCGAGACTATTCGCCATTCACGATTGACCATTCACGCGCTTTGTTTCCGCGAACGCCCAATCGAGCCACGGGCACAGCGCTTCGATATCGGCGCGCTCGACGGTCGCGCCGCCCCAGATGCGAAGGCCGGGCGGCGCGTCGCGATAACCGCCGATGTCAAAGGCGGCCTTTTCCGCCGCCAGGAGCGCCTCCATCTCCTTGACGAAGGCGCGCTGTTTCTCCTCGCCCCGCGCGGCGACCGCCGGATCGACGATCTTGAGGCAAATCGAGGTGTTTGAGCGCGCGCGCCGGTCGGCGCACAGGAAATCGACCCAGGGCGTCCGCTCGACCCATTGCGTGATCGCGTGGAGATTTGAATCCGCGCGGCGGATCAGCTCCTTCAGGCCGCCGATTCCCGCCGCCCATTCCAGCGCGTCGATCCAGTCCTCGATGACGAGCATCGAGGGCGTGTTGATCGTCTCGCCTTCAAAGACGCCCTCGATCAGCTTGCCGCCTTTCGTCAGGCGGAAGATTTTCGGCAGGGGCCAGGCCGGCTTATAGGTCTCCAGCCGTTCGACCGCGCGCGGGCTGAGGACCAAGACACCGTGCGCGCCCTCCCCTCCGAGCGCCTTCTGGAAGGAGAAGGTCACGGCATCGAGCTTCGGCCAGTCGAGCGCCTGGGCGAACGCCGCCGAGGTCGCATCGCAAATCGTCAGCCCCTTGCGGTCCGCGGCGATCCAGTCCGCATCCGGCACGCGCACGCCGGAGGTCGTGCCGTTCCAGGTGAAGACAATGTCCGTATCGGGATCAACCTTCGACACGTCGGGCAGCGCGCCATAGGGCGCCGACATGACGCCGGCGTCGAGCTTCAACTGTTTGACGGCGTCCGTCACCCAGCCTTCCCCGAAGCTCTCCCAGGCGAGCATCGTGACCGGCCGCGCGCCGAGCATCGACCACATCGCCATTTCAAAGGCGCCCGTGTCTGACGCCGGCACGATGCCGATGCGATAATCCGCCGGAACCTCCAGCACGGCGCGGGTGCGGTCGATCGCTTCCTTGAGGCGCGACTTGCCGAGCTTTGCGCGGTGCGAGCGCCCGAGGGTGGCGGTTCCAAGCTTTTCAGGGGACCAGCCAGGGCGCTTGGCGCAGGGGCCGGAGGAAAAATAGGGTCGTGCGGGGCGAGCGCCCGGCTTCATTGTCATCTTGTCACTCCCATCCTTGCAGATGGGTCGCGCCCCGTTGGGGAGGCGTGGCCCGCGCACACTCTCGTTCAGAAGCGCAGCGCCGGTCAACAGAATTTTTGCATTGCAACAAAGCGCCACGCGGAGCATTTTCCGCCAACGCCTTCCGCCCGCTCCTTCAGGTGACCGATGACTTCCGCCGCCCCGATCAAGGGGAAAGGCCCGGCCGAGGCCGGGCCGTTCGACTGGATGCTGCTTGCGGGCCTTGCCGCGATGGGCGGGTCGTCCTTCATGTTCATTCACATGGCGCTTGAAACGGCGCCGCCGGCGATCGTCACGATCGGGCGTTTGTGGCTGGCGGCGATCGTCCTTTACGCGGCGATGCGCGCCAAGGGCCGTCGATTTCCACCGCTCCTTGTACGGACGGATCGCGGTCCTCGCCCGCACCGGCTATGGATCTCGATGGCAATGGTCGGGCTCGTCGGGTACACGATTCCTTTCTTCATCTTTCCGTGGGCGCAGCAATTCGTACCCTCTGGCCTTGCGGGGGTCTATATGGCGTTCATGCCGATCTGGACGCTGCTGCTTGCGGCGCTGTTTGCCGATGAACGCCTTACGCCTTCGAAAATCGCCGGTTTCATTCTCGCCGCGGCCGGCGTTCTCGTCCTGATGGGGCCCGAAGCAATCGCCGGAATTTCCGGCTCAAACCTGGCGGCGCAGACGGGCCTTCTGCTCGCGACGCTCCTTTACGCCGCATCGGCGGTGATGTCGCGGCGGGCGCCGCCGGCGCGGCGGATCGTCTTTTCAGCCGGCATCGTGCTGATGGGCGCGGTCTTTGCGACGCCGGGACTTTTCCTGACGCCGCTCGATCCCGGTTCCTGGTCGGCGAAAAGCGTCATCAGCATCGTCGCGCTGGGCGCCGGACCGACCGCGCTCGCCGGCGTCATCATCATCGTCATCATCCGCCGCGCCGGCGCCTCGTTCATGGCGCTGGCGAATTATATCGTGCCGCTTTTCGCGGTGGTCGCGGGCGCTGTTCTGTTCGGCGAGCGGCTGGACCTTCATGTCTTCGCCGCGCTGGCGCTCATTTTCGCCGGCGTCGCGATCAGCCAGCGGCGGGCGCGAACCGTTCCGGCGCTCGCCGCCGCTGCGCTTCAGAAGTCGAGCTGACCCTTCATCACCGGCACAGCCTCGCCGCCGATGCGGACGGATTTGACCGCGCCGCCATGCGCTTCGACCGTCGCGTGAATGCGGCTCGGCCGGTCCATCTCGAAGCCTTGTTCAATCACCCAGCGATCGGTCCCGTCCTTCAGCGCGCCAGCGAGCGCGATTTGTCCGGGAAGGCCCGCCGCAGCGCCGCCCGTCGCGGGGTCTTCGGGAATGCCGGCGTTCGGCGCGAACATGCGAACATGAAAGCGCGCATCTGCGGCCTCGCCGCCATCCGCATAAAGAAGAACGCCGACCGTCTCGTGAAGGTCGAGCGCGTCGAAGGCGCCCGGATTGAGCTTCGCACGGCGGACATCCGCAAGGCGCGCCTTCGCATAGAGAAAGTTTGCGCCGGCGCCGACGATGCGCGGGCGATGCGCGTCGCGTTCGATTGCGCCCGCGGGCAGAGACATCGCCGCCTCGATGAGGCCGGCGTCAGGGGCCTTGCCGCGCTCGGCGGGCAAGTTCGGGTTTTGGAACTCGGCAAAAGCGGCAGGCCGGTCGAGATCGACGCGCACCGGGAAAAGCCCCGCATTCAATTCGAGCCGCAGATCGCCGCTCAGCTTGCGCGCGCGCGCGATTGAAATCGCCACGCCGACGGTCGGATGGCCGGCGAACGCCATTTCATAGCCGAGCGTGAAGATGCGCACGCGCGCGGTGTTCTGCGGGTTTTCCGGCGGCAGGACGAAAACCGTCTCCGACAGATTGAACTCCCGGGTGATCGTCTGCATGTCGGCGGTTGAGAGGCCGCGCGCGTCGGCCACCACCGCGAGCTGGTTTCCCTGAAACCGCGCGCCGGTGAAAACGTCGAAAACTTCGTAATCAAAGCGCGGCATGAAGCAGTCCTTTCATTTCTTAACAGTGGTCCCGGCGACTCATCCTTCGTGACGCGGCCTGAAGAAGGCCGCTCCTCGGGATGAAGAAGTCTCGGTTCAAAACTCATTCCTTCATCCTGAGGGGCGCGCTCCGTCGCGCGCGTCACGAAGGATGCGGGGCGAGCGCAAATGTCGCATCAACGGCGCCGACACCTCGATTCGTAGGCTTGGCCCCGTTGACCCGCAACGGAGAAAAACCGAACGGCGCCTTAGTCCCGCTCGCCCTTCAGCATCCACGCGTGGTCGAGCGGGGCGGCGCCCGCGCCGAAGCCCGGCGCATGGGCGATCGCGCCTTGCACATATTCGATCGCGCGTTTCACCGCGGCGCGAAGCGGCATTCCTTGCGCGAGGCCCGTCGCGACGGCGGAGGCGAGCGTGCAGCCCGTGCCGTGCAGCGCGCGCACGCCGATACGGGCGCTGCAAAAGATTTCAGCGCCGCCATGCGTGACGAGCGCGTCTTCGACGACAGCGCCCTCCAAGTGCCCGCCCTTGACGAGCGCCGCCGTCGCGCCGCGTCGCATCAGCGCCTCGCCCGCGGCGACAAGGTCCGCCGCTGAATTGATCGCGAGCCCGGTCAGCGCCCGCGCTTCATCCGCATTTGGGGTGATGACGGCGGCGAGCGGCGTCAGGCGTTCGAGGATCAGGCCCGCGACGCCTTCGCCGGCGAGCGCATCGCCGGAGGTTGCGATCAGCACCGGATCGAGAACCACCGGAATCGCGGTTGCGTGAAACGCGATCGCATCAGCGATCGCAATGCCCGCCGCCTTGTCGCCGATCATGCCGATCTTGATCGCGTCAGCGCCGATGTCGCCGAGAACGGCGGCGATCTGAGCGGCGATCGTCGCGGGCGGGACCGCGTGAACGGCGCTGACGCCCGTCGTGTTCTGGACGGTGAGCGCGGTGATCGCCGTCGCGGCGTAACCGCCAAGCGCCGTCACGGTCTTGATGTCCGCTTGCACGCCCGCCCCGCCCGAAGGGTCGGATCCGGCGATAATCAGAACGCGTCCTTTCACCGCCGCATTCCTTCCCAACTCGCGCCGTCTTCGCCGGCGAGCATGACGGCTTCAAATCCTAATGAAGGGGACGCGCGATGGCGACCGGACATTTGCTGACGGCAGGACTTTCTTGTTGCGCGCTGGCGCTTCTCGTCCAGCTTTTTCCGATGGCGGCCTTTGCGCTCGGCGCCGATGTGTCGGCGGCCTGGCGGCTGTTCGGCTTCGGAATGTTCCTCATCGCCGTCGCCGCGCTGATGACGGCGGCGGCGACCCGTTGCGGCTGCGCGAAGTAATCGTTTAGGCCGCCTTTTCAAGCCCGTCCGACCATTCGCCAGCTTGCGCGAGCGAGTTCATTTTCGCACGGTGCGCAAAGGCGCGTTGGCCGGCGGGAACATTCTCCGCCTTGCCGCTCCACGCCTTTTGCGGCGCGGCCTGCAACGCGCGTCCATAGGAGAAGGAGAGCGCCCACGGCATCACATTGCGATAGCCTGCGTTCATGGCGTTCAGGTTCGCCGTCGCTTCCTCGTCAGACTGGCCGCCCGACAAGAACACGATTCCCGGCACCGCGGCGGGCACGGCGCGGCGGAAGCAGCGCACGGTTTTTTCCGCGATCTCGGCTGTCGGCGCCTGTTTCGGCGACTTCTTGCCGGCGATGACCATGTTGGGCTTGAGGATCGTCCCTTCGAGCGCCACGCGCGCGAAATAGAGCTCTTCAAAGAGCAGCCCGAGGGTCATTTCCGTCACCTCGAAGCAGCGGTCGATGTCGTGATCGCCGTCCATCAGAACCTCAGGCTCGACAATCGGCACGATGCCCGCTTCCTGGCACAGCGCCGCATAACGTCCGAGCGCGTGGATATTCGCGCGCAGGCAGCCATAGGACGGCATGGCGCGGCTGCCGTTGCGGCCGATATCGATGACGGCGCGCCATTTGGCGAACCGCGCGCCGAGCCCATGATATTCGGCGAGCCGTTCGCGCAGCCCGTCGAGCCCTTCGGTCACCTGCTCGCCCGGAAAGGCGGCGAGCGCCTTGGCGCCGGCGTCGACCTTGATGCCGGGGATCGCGCCCGCCTGCTCGATCAGCTTTACAAGCGGCGTCCCGTCTTTCGCCGTCTGACGGATCGTTTCGTCATAAAGGATGACGCCGGAGATATAGTTCTCCATCGCCTCTTTCGTGCGGAACAGCATCTCGCGATAATCGCGGCGATTGTCCGGCGTCGATTCAACGCCGATCGCGTCAAAGCGCTTCTTGATCGTCGAAGAGGATTCATCGGCCGCCAGAATGCCCTTGCCGGGGGCGACCATGGCGACAGCGATCTTGTTGAGAACGTCGAGTTGCATCTTCCCCTCCCGAATGCGTTAACTGGCTGATTTCCTGAGCGCGGCGACGCCGGGCAATTCCTTGCCTTCGAGCCATTCAAGGAAGGCGCCGCCCGCGGTCGAGACATAGGTGAAACCTTCCTCGACCCCCGCTGCGACAAGGGCTGCGACCGTGTCGCCGCCGCCGGCGACGGCGACGAGACCGGCGTCCTTCACGCGGCGCGCGGCGTAGCGCGCGGCCTCAAGCGTCGCGGTGTCGAAGGGGCGCGTTTCAAACGCGCCGAGCGGTCCGTTCCAGACGAGCGTTCTGGCGGCGTCGAGGCGCGCGGCGATTTCGTTGACCGTGTCGGGGCCGACATCGAGGATCATCTCGTCCGCCGCGACCGCAGTCGCGGGGCGCACATGGTGTTCGGCGTGCTCTTTGAATTCCTTGGCGACGACGACGTCGGTGGGCAGCACGATCTCGCAGCCCGAAGCTGACGCCTGCGCCATGATCTCACGCGCCGTGTCAGCGAGCATCGGTTCGCACAAGGACTTGCCGACGCTCATCCCCTTCGCGAACAGGAACGTGTTCGCCATGCCGCCGCCGACGACGAGGACATTCGCCTTTCCGACGAGATTGAGGAGCATTTCGATCTTCGTCGACACCTTGGCGCCGCCGACGATCGCCATCATCGGACGCTGAGGGTTCGCGAGCGCGGCGGAGAGATAATCAAGCTCCATCTCCATCGCGCGGCCCGCAGCGCTCGGGAGGAGATGGGCGAGCCCTTCCGTCGATGCGTGCGCGCGGTGCGCGGCGGAGAAGGCGTCGTTGACAAAAGCGTCGCCGCTTTCGGCGAGCGCCTTGACGAATTCCGGGTCGTTCTTTTCCTCGCCCGCGTGAAAGCGCGTGTTCTCGAACACGGCGACATCGCCGCCGACCATTTTCTTGACGGCCTTTTTCGCTTCCTCGCCGATGCAATCCTCGGCGAACAGGACGCCGCCGCCGAGCAGCTGTTCAAGCTTTTTGGCGACCGGCTTTAAAGATTCCTTCTCGTCGCGCTTGCCGCCCGGACGGCCGAAATGCGACAGAAGGATGACCTTGGCGCCCTTCTTCGACAGCTCCTGAATGGTCGGCAAAGCGCGCTCGATCCGCGTCGCGTCGGTCACGGCGCCGTCTTTCGCCGGCACGTTGAAATCGACGCGCACAAGGACGCGCTTGCCCGCGACTTCAAGATCGTCGATCGTTTTGTAGGCGGACAATCGCGCCTCCTAGAGATGTTTGCCCATTTCGAGCGCCACGTCCGCCATCCGCGTCGAGAAGCCCCATTCGTTGTCGTACCAGGTGAGGATGCGGACGAGGCCGCCGTCGATGATCTGCGTCTGCTTCAGCGCGAAGGTCGAGGAATGCGGATCGTGGTTGAAGTCCGACGAGACGAGCGGCTTGTCGGTGTAGCCGAGAACGCCCTTCATGCGCCCGTCGGCCGCCTCGACGATCGCGCGATTGATCTCTTCAACCGAAGTTCCGCGCTTCGGCACGAAGACGAGATCGACCACCGACACGTTCGGCGTCGGCACGCGGATCGAGGAACCGTCGAGCTTCCCTTTAAGCTCCGGCACGACAAGGCCGAGGGCCTTCGCCGCGCCCGTCGAGGTCGGAATCATCGACATCGCCGCCGCGCGCGCTCGGTAGAGGTCCTTGTGCATGGTGTCGAGCGTCGGCTGGTCGCCGGTATAGGAGTGGATCGT
>DNZB01000130.1 GCA_003506635.1 Parvularcula sp. | reverse complement strand
GCCGCCCCCCACCCAAAACCGCTGCGCGGTTTTGGCCTCCCCGCAAGGGGGAGGCGAAGAAAGGGGCGCGGATCGCGCCCATCACGGCGACAACTAACCATCATGACCGCCCGCAAACTCAAACCCCGCGACATCGACCTGACGCCCGAGCGCCCGCGGGCGAGCCTTGTCGGCGTCCTCGGCCCCACCAACACCGGCAAAACCCATTTCGCGATCGAGCGGATGCTCGACCACCCTTCCGGCATCATCGGGCTGCCGCTGCGGCTCCTCGCGCGTGAGGTCTATGACCGGCTGATCGCAAGGAAGCCGAAGGACACCGTCGCGCTTGTCACCGGCGAGGAGAAGATCGTCCCTCCCCGCGCCGCCTATTGGGTCTCGACCGTCGAGGCGATGCCGCTCGACCGCCCGGCCGATTTCGTCGCGGTCGATGAGTGCCAGCTCGCCGCCGACCCCGAACGCGGGCGCGTCTTCACGTCGCGGCTGCTCAATGCGCGCGGAAGCCGCGAAACCATGCTTCTCGGCTCGGAGACGATGCGGCCGGTCCTGAAGCAGCTCTTTCCGGAGATTGTCTTCGTCGCGCGCGAGCGGTTTTCAAAGCTCGCCTATGCGGGGCCCCGCAAGGTGACGCGCGTGCCGCGGCGCACGGCGATCGTCGGCTTTTCGGCGGAAACGGTTTACGCAATCGCCGAGCTGGTGCGCCGGCAACGCGGCGGCGCCGCGGTCGTGCTCGGCGCGCTTTCCCCGCGCACGCGCAATGCGCAGGCCGAACTCTATCAATCAGGCGAGGTTGATTATCTGGTCGCGACCGATGCGATCGGCATGGGCCTCAACATGGACATCGACCATGTCGCCTTTGCGAGCGCCCGCAAATTCGACGGCCGGCGCTATCGCCATCTTCACGCCCATGAACTTGCGCAGATCGCCGGGCGCGCCGGGCGTCACATCAGGGACGGGGCTTTCGGGGAGACCGCCGATTGCGAGAGCTTCGACGAAGGCGTCATCGACGCGATCGAAAACCACCGCTTCGATTCCGTCGAAGTCCTGCAATGGCGCACCGAAGCGCTCGACTTCGCATCGATCGCAAGCTTGCGAATTTCGCTCGAGCAAGCCTCGCCCCGGCCCGAGCTTGTCCGCGCGCGCCCCGACGAGGATGAAGAAGCGCTTGCGCGGCTTTCCTCCTTCGATGACGTGCAAGACCGCGTGACGAATCGCGCCGCGACGGCGCTTCTTTGGGACGTTTGCCAGATCCCCGATTTCCGCAAGGCCTCCTTCGACCAGCATGTACGCCTCCTCAATGAAATCTTCGACCAGCTTCATGACAAGGGCGTCATCGGCGAGGGCTGGCTCGCAAGGCAGATGGCGGGCGTTGATCGCACCGAAGGCGACATCGACGCGATCTCGGCGCGCATCGCGCAGGTGAGGACCTGGACCTACCTTTCAAACCGCGCCGGATGGCTGGAAAACGGGGCCTATTGGCAAGGCAAAACCCGGGAGATAGAAGACGCCCTTTCCGACGCCTTGCATGAAAAGCTGACGCAGAGATTTGTCGACCGCCGGACGTCGATCCTTCTGAAGAAACTGCGTGACGAGGCGCCGCTGCTCGCGGGCGTGACCGAAGACGGAGAAGTGATCGTGGAAGGCCAGTTTGTCGGCCGCCTCATGGGGTTCGAGTTCATCGTCGATCCGCGCGCGAAAGGCGCCGACGCCAAACGCATGCGCGGGGCGGCCGAACGCGCCATCGCGCCCGTCCTCGCGGCGCGCGCCGCCGCGCTCGCCGGGGCGCCGGAAAGCGATCTGCAATTGCGCGACGACGGCGCCGTCTGGTGGAAATCCTCGCGCGTCGCCGAACTTCGCAAAGGTCCCGCCGTCCTGCGCCCGACGGTTGCGATCCGCGGCCTTGACGCGATCACGCCGAACATGCGCGGGCGGGTGACCGACCGCCTGACCGCCTTTGTCGCCGCCCGCATCGAGGTTCTTCTTTCGGACCTGATCGCGCTGAAGCTTGCGGCGGATTCGACCGCCGAAGGCGGCCTCGGCGGGCAGCCGCGCGGCATCGCCTACCAGCTCGTCGAGAATTTCGGCGCAATGTCGCGCGCGCAGTTCGGCGATACGATCAAGGCGTTAGGTCAGGACGACCGCGCAAAGCTCAGGCAGCTCGGCGTGCGGTTCGGAGAATATACCCTGCACATGCCCTCGCTGCTGAAGCCGGCGGCGGCGCGCATGATGGCGCTCCTCTGGGCGATCTGGTCGGAGAAAGACCCGGCCGAGCTGACCCTGCCCAAGCCCGGCATCGTTTCCTTTCCGATCAAGGACGACGCGCAGCACGCCTTCCTCTATGCGCTCGGCTATCGCCCGTCGGGCGAGCGCGCCGTCCGCATCGACATGCTTGAGCGGCTGGCGCAGCTCATCCGCACCGCGCGCGAAGCCGGGGGCGGACGCGAAGGTTTCGAGGCGACGTCGCAGATGATGTCGCTCGTCGGCTGTTCGGGCGATGAATTCGAAAGCATCCTGCGCTCGCTCGGCTATCGCAAGCAGACGATCAAGCGGACGATCGCCGAACCGGCCGCCGCGCCGGCGGTCGAGGCCGCGAAGGATGGCGTCGCTGTCGCCGAAGCGCCGGTCGAGGCCGCGGCGGAAGCTCTGACGCCTGCGTCGGAACCGGCGCCGGCCGATGCTCCGCCTGCTGAGGATATCGCCGAGCCGCCGGTCGCCGCTGCGGCCGAGCCCGCGCCCGCGGCCGAGGTCAAGGAAATCGAAGTGACGGTCTGGCGGCTCGCGCCGCGACGCCCGCCGCAGGAAAAGCGCCCGCCGCGGCCCGAAAAACGCGCGAATAGCGAAGCTAACCGCAACGACAATCGCGCCCCCCGCGAGCAGCGCCACGGCAAGGGAAAGCCGCCGCGCAAATTCGAGAAGAGCAACGAACCGCGCCGCTTTTCGAGCGAGCCGCGGCGCGGCAATCGCGAGCCCGATCCGAATTCGCCCTTCGCCGTGCTCGCCGCGCTGAAGGCCAATCTCGCGGGCCCTGACCAGAAACCGTGACGCCGGACATCGCGTCTGGCGAGGCCGTCAGCCGGCGCCTCGACAAATGGCTGTGGTGCGCGCGCGTCTTTCGCACAAGGCAGGCGGCGGCGTCCTTCATCGAAGACAGAACGGTCCGCCTCACGCGCAACGGCCGGACCGAGCGCATCGGCAAGCCGGGTTTCGGCCTCAAGGCGGGCGATGAAATCAGCTTGATCCTCGCCGATCGGCCGGTCGCTTATCGTGTGCGCGCCTTCGCACGCCGGCGCGGATCGGGACCGCAAGCAGCGGCGCTTTTTGAAGTGCTGACTGCGACCTGAACGCCCGCGCGCGGCGCTTGCCAGCCGCAACGGGACCGGCGAAAAGGAGCCGTGTTCATCCGGAGCCCCCGCCCATGACCTATGTGGTCACCGACGCCTGCATCCGCTGCAAATATACGGACTGCGTCGAGGTTTGTCCGGTCGATTGTTTCTATGAGGGCGAGAACATGCTCGTCATCAATCCGGACGAATGCATCGACTGCGGCGTTTGCGAGCCGGAATGCCCGGTCGAGGCGATCATTCCCGACACCGACGACAGCGACGGCAAATGGACGGAGCTGAACGCCAAATATTCGGCCGAATGGCCGAACATCACCGAGAAAACCGACCCCGCGCCGGACGCCGACGCTTTCGCAAAGGAAACCGGCAAGCTTGAAAAATATTTCAGCCCCAAGGCGGGCTCGGGAAGCTGACCCCGTTCGCAACGCGCCGCTGACGCCCGCATGGCGAAAGAGAAGATTTTGTGCTACATTCGTGGATGAAAAGCGCGCGGGGTCCGAATCGGCCCCCGCCGCTTGGTCCGCGCCTGAATATAGTGGCCTAATCCGTTGAAAATACTTGATTTAGCACAAGTTCATCAGGTGATGGCGAACTTCGCGCGACCGGGTTTCCAAGGGAATGTTCCCAACCGGACGAAGCGTTGCCTCGCCTGATTCGGACAATCGACGACCCGACGGCCGAACAGCGGCCACCGCACAAGAAGGTTCAGAACTGCCCATGCCCAACAAACCCGCCGCTAAAAATCAGAAAAAGCCTCAGCCAAAACCCGCCGCCAAGCCGGTGAAGGCGGCCGCAAAGCCGCCGGCCAAACCCGCCGCGAAAGCACCCGCCAAGCCCGCTCCGAAGGCGCCGCCGAAAGCCGCCGCAAAACCGGCGGCAAAACCCACGGCCAAGGCCGCGGCGGCAAAGCCGGCCGTAAAACCCGCGGCCAAAGCCGCCGCCAAGCCCGCTGGGACGCCAAAGCCGGCTGCCGCGCCGGCGAAAGGCGCCGCCGCAAAAGTCGCGGCAAAGCCCCCCGTGAAAGAAGCGCCGAAGAAGAAACTCAATGTCGGGCAGAAGCCGCGCTCGGATCGCACCGACCTGCCGCTCAAACCGGCCGCGTTCCTCACGACGGCGCCGATCGATGCGGCGGCCGCCGCGCCAAAGCCCTCGCCCGCTTCGAAGGAGGCCAAGCAAACCTTCAAGGTCAATGACAGCATCGTCTATCCGGCGCATGGCGTCGGGCGCGTCGCGGCGATCGAAAAGCAGCACATCGCCGGCATCGCCAACGAGCTCTTCGTGATCGAATTCGAGCAGGAGAAGCTGCGCCTCAAAGTGCCGACCGCAAAAGCGATCAGCGTCGGCATGCGCGGGCTGTCCGACGAAGCGCAGGTGAAAAAGGCGATCGACCTGTTAAAGGGGCGCGCCCGCATCAAGCGCACGATGTGGAGCCGGCGCGCACAGGAATATGAAGCGAAGATCAACTCCGGCGACATCATGGCCGTCGCGGAGGTCGTGCGCGACCTCTACCGCGCGACCGACCAGCCGGAGCAAAGCTATTCTGAACGCCAGCTCTTCGAAGCCGCGCAAGACCGCCTCGCCCGCGAAGTGGCGGCGGTGCGCAAAAGCGACCTCGCCAAGGCGCTCGCCGATCTTGATGCGTCGCTGAAGCAGAAAAAGGCCGTCTGACGCGGCTTTCGACGAGACGCCCGGATGGCGCGGCGGGCCGACAAGGGCCCCCGCTCTTTCGGGCATACAACCGGCGCGCGGGGCTATAGGGTCGCGCGCGATTTTTTGGCAACTCTGAGGGGCGACCATGAAGACCCATTTGAAAATTTCGGCGGCGATCGCCGCGCTCATCGCCGCAAGCGCCATCGCCGCGTGCGCGAAAAAGCCGGCGGCGGACGAGGCCGCCGCCGCGGCCGAAGCGCCGAAAACCGCCTACGGAAGCTGGGGCGTCGACATCACGCAAGGCGACCCCGCCGTCCGCCCGGGCGATGATTTCGCGCGCTACGCCAACGGCAAATGGCTCGACACGTTTGAAATTCCCGCCGACCTCCCGGGATTTGTCTCCTTCACCAAGCTGCGGCTCGACGCGGAAGGCGACGTCAAGGCGATCATCGAGGAGCTTGCCGCGAAATCGTCACAGGCCGGATCGCTCGAACAAAAGGTCGGCGGCTATTTCAAATCCTGGATGGACGCCGACAAGGCGAATGCGCTTGGGGCCGCGCCCTTGAAGCCGCATCTCGACATGATCTACGCCGCCGCCTCGCGCGATGATCTGATGAAGCTCTTCGCCAGCGTTCATCATCAGGGTCCGGCGGGCTTCGGCATTATTCCGGACCCCGCCGACACGACGCGCTACATCGCCGTTGTCGGACAGGCGGGCATCGGCCTTCCTGATCGCGACTATTATCTCAAAACCGACGGCAAGTTCCCGGAATATCGCGACGCCTACAAAGCCTATATCGCGAAAATCTTCGATCTCGCCGGCATTGAGGGCGGCGCCGCGAAAGCCGATGCGATCCTCGCCTTCGAGACGAAGATCGCCGAGGTCCACTGGACGCAGGAAGACAGCCGCAACATCCAGAAAATCTACAACCC
>DNZB01000132.1:698-10241 GCA_003506635.1 Parvularcula sp. | reverse complement strand
TCGTAGACGACGCGATTAACGCCTTTGACTTCGTTGATGATGCGCGTCGCGCAGCGGCTGAGGAAATCATGGCTGAACGGGTAGTAATCAGCCGTCATGCCGTCCGTTGACGTCACCGCGCGGAGCGCCAGCACATGGTCATAGGTGCGCCCGTCGCCCATAACCCCGACGCTCCGTACCGGGAGCAAGACAGCGAAAGCCTGCCAAATCTCGTCGTAAAGGCCCGCCTTGCGGATCTCATCGAGATAGACCGCGTCCGCCCGCCGCAAGAGGTCCGCCTTTTCTTTGGTCGCTTCGCCCGGGATGCGGATTGCAAGGCCCGGACCGGGAAAGGGATGGCGCCCGACGAAACTCTCAGGGAGCCCCAATTCGCGGCCAAGGGCGCGCACTTCATCCTTGAAAAGTTCGCGCAACGGCTCGACGAGCTTCAAGTTCATCCGCTCCGGCAGGCCGCCGACATTATGGTGCGATTTGATCGTCACTGACGGTCCGCCGTCAAAGGAGACGCTCTCAATCACGTCGGGATAAAGCGTTCCTTGCGCGAGGAATTCGGCGTCGTCGATCTTCTTCGCCTCAGCCTCGAAGACGTCGATAAACGTCGCGCCGATGATTTTGCGCTTGCGCTCAGGGTCGGCGACGCCGGCGAGCTTTGCAAGAAACAGGTCCTCCGCCTGAACATGGATGAGCGGAATATTATAGTGATCGCGGAAGAGGCGAACGACTTCCGCCCCTTCCCCTTCGCGCATCAGGCCGGTGTCCACAAAGACGCAGGTCAGCCGCTCTCCGATCGCCTCGTGGAGAAGTACGGCGGCGACGGAGGAATCAACGCCGCCCGAAAGGCCGCAAATGACGCGCGCGCGGCCGACCTTTCGCCGGATTTCGCGAATCGCCTCGGCGCGGAAGGACGCCATCGTCCAGTCGCCCCTAAGCCGCGCGATCTTGAGTACGAAGTTGCGCAAGAGCTTGCCGCCGTCGGGCGTGTGCGCGACCTCCGGGTGGAACATCACGCTGTAAAGTCGCCGCTTCTCATCAGTCGCGACGGCAAAGGGCGCATTCGGCGACGTCGCCGCAACGGAGAAGCCTTCGGGCAGCCGCGTGACCTTGTCGCCGTGGCTCATCCACACGGGATAGCTCTTGCCCGTTTCCCAAACGCCTTCGAAAAGCGCGCTCGCCCGCTCGATCATGATGTCGGCGCGGCCGAACTCCCGCTTGTCCGAATGATCGACAGCGCCGCCCAGCTGCAGCGCCATCGTCTGCTGACCGTAGCAGATCGCCAGCACCGGAACCCCTGCGGAAAACACCGCCTCATCCGCACGCGGACTCGCCGCTGTCTTGACGCTTGCCGGCCCGCCCGAAAGGATGATCGCCTTGGGCGAAAACTCGGCGATGAACCGCGCATCGGCCCGGTTGAACGGATGAATTTCGCAGTAGACGCCTGCCTCGCGCAGGCGGCGCGCGATCAATTGTGTCACTTGCGACCCGAAATCGACGATCAGGACGCGTTCATGGGCGGCGGCGAAGGGATCAAGCGGCATGAGCGCGGCTTAGCGGTTTCCGCCCCGACCGCCAACGGGGCCGGGCGCTAATTCGGCTGCTGATTCGATGGCGCTCGGCCCTCGGCGCGATCGTCATGGCGACTGATCTGTCATGGGGCGAGGCCTTCGCCCAGCAGGTCGGCAAGGCTGCGCCCTGACGGGGCTGGATCAATGCGGCTGTCTCTGCCTGAACAGGCTTTGCGAAAAACCCCGTGGGACGCCGCATCGTCCGGCCATGGGCCATCGCCGCGTACAGGTCCGACGCTAACCGGCGTCCAAAGGTTAGCCGGCGGCATGAGCTCGCGTGGTTCCGTATACGGACGGCAAGAGCCTATCGGCCGCTGAGCGCGCCGAGGGGCGAAGAGCGCCGAGGCCGGACCACCCGACGAAACTCGCCGATGCAGCGCCGCGAAGGCGCCGGAAACGGGAAGCGAATTCAAGATGGGCAGTCCGCCGGCCTGGCCGGCGGGGAAGGTACTATCTCATCACCCGCACCGTCATTTTGGCCGTCGTCGGCGTAACCACCGTCTCCGGCGCGGTTGTATTTGCGCTGGAGTTCGTCAACGCGCGCGTCGCCGCGACCGTCCAGGGAGTTGAAACGTGGGCGATCACATCAAAACTAGCCCAAAGGTCGTTTTGACGTCCTGGCTTTCGAATTAGCCCGATCGGCAAGAAGGAAGCGGGCGGCGGGATTTGATCCCAAAAACGGCAATGCTGCGCGGCCTGGTTGAAGTTGCGTCTATTCGCCCTAGGTTACAGTTTGGAAACTTTGCTCAGGCTCGATAAGGCTGATCGCGGCGCCTTGCGATTTCGCGAGACCGGACAGAGGACACGCCATGACGGACGAGAAACGCGTCAAGAACATCGCTGAACTGGCGGAACTCGCCGGCGTGACCGCCGGCACCGTCTCCCGCGCGCTATCCGGCAAGGGATTCATCAGCGAGAAGACGCGCGAGCGCATACGAGCGCTCGCCGAGGAGCACAATTTCCGCCCCAACGTCCTCGCCCGCAACTTGCGCACGCAGCGCACCGGCGCGATCAGCGTGGTCATTCCGCTAGGCCACGAGCGCGGCCAGCACATTTCCGATCCCTTCTTCATGACGATGCTGGGCTATCTTGCGGATGAGCTGACCGAGCGCGGCTATGAATTGATCCTTTCAAGGATCATTCCGGACGATGACGATTGGCTCGACAATATCGTCGATTCCGGGCGGTCGGACGGCGTCATCATCATCGGGCAGTCGGATCAGGCTGAAACGCTGGACCGGGTGTCTTCGCGCTATACGCCGCTGGTCGCCTGGGGCGGCTTTTACAAGGGGCAAAAACATTGTTCCGTCGGGTCCGACAACTATCTTGGCGGCGCATTGGCCGCGCGACACCTCGTCGATCGCGGCTGCCGGAAAATTGCATTCTTCGGCGACCCCGTTTCCGTTGAAATTTCGCAACGTCTTGAGGGCTGCAAGTCGGCGCTCTTCGCCGCTGGTCTGATGGATCAGCCGACTGTCTGGCCCGCGCATCTTGCTGAAGACGTGAACGCCGAGGAGATCGAAGCATTTTTCAGCAGCGGCCGCGACCGGCCCGACGGCGTCGTCGCAGCATCGGACGTTATCGCCATGTCGACCTTGCTCGCCTTGACGCGAAAGTCGATCGCGGTTCCCGAACAGGTGCGCATCGTCGGTTATGACGACTTGCCCATAGCGACCCGAATATCGCCCCGCCTGACGACGATCCGCCAGGATTTTGCGACCGGCGCGGCGCACCTTATCGACTGTTTGTTCCGGCGCATCGGCGGCGAGGAGTCGGCTTCGATCGTGATGAAGCCCGAACTGGTCGAACGGGAATCGACCTGATCGTCAGACGATGCGTGCTGAAAGGCCGTCAATCGCCAGGCGGAAGCGCGGCGCGGGGGCGCCGCCAAAATGCTTGCGCAACAAGGCCGGATCGGCGTCCGGCGCCCGGCCGTTCAGGCCCCAGAAGTCGATGAAGCTGACGACCTCCAGATTGTCGAGTACTAGCCAGCTATAGGTCTGATAGGGTTCGGCCTCAGGATTGCCGGCGACGAGTCCGCTTCCGTTGAGCGGCAGCCACGGGCCCGCCATCGACGCGCCGCGCATGCCGTAAAGTCCGTTCGGACCGGCGGGTCCGCCGCGCGAGAACATGTGTCGCTGCGTCGACCAGAACAGATAATAGGCGCCATCCCTGGCGACGATATGCGGGCGTTCGAGTTCGTTATTGACGCCGTCCGCAGACAGAAGCGGCGGCGCAATACGCCAGAGGCCGCCGTCCTTGACGGCGGCGCCGACCGCGCCGTTCCAGGGATCGCGCGATTTCTTGAGCGATGCTGCAAAGAGAAGATACTCGCGGCCATCCGCCGGATCGCGGAAATAGGCGGGGTCGCGAAAGGCCTTGATGTGTCCCGGCAGCCCGCCCTCAATCGCGGTCTGAACATAATGTTCGCCGTCCGAGGCGACGGATTCGACCGGCGCGCTCCATGACTCGAAAACGGGCGTTCCCGATTTCCATGAAAGGCTCGCCGAGGTTTCGAACAAGCGCTGCTCAAAAGTTCGCGCGCCGTCGCCCCGCCGCCCTGCGGCGGTGAAGAAAAGCGTGACACGCGACAACGCGTCATCAACGATCGACGACCCCGCCCATTCGCGGCTGCCTGGCGAATGATCCGCCGGAAGAAGATCGCCGCAATCGCTATAGACGCCATACTTCGACACAAGGAGCCTGATGCGGGCAAGGTCGTGACGCTTGGCGGGGTCAGGCAACGCAGGCGCAGACAACGCCATCCAGAGTTCCGCGCCGTCAAAACGAGCGACGGCGCCGTCGCGCCGCTGCACGGGCCACATATCCCAGAAATCCAGCCCCGCTCCGATCCGGACAATGTCGCCCCCGGCGACGAGCGGGATCGAGTGCGCCGCGCTCTGCTCAAGGGTCGCAACAGCAGCCGCCGTCCAGGCGCCAGCGCCCAAGCCCAAAGGTTCAACGCCGCGCAAGTCGGATCCGGTCAGGCTCGAAGCTTCTGGCATGCTGATCCTAAAACAATCGATTGTCTAATGCTGTAAATCTAGGCGTTCGCGCATTCATGTCAACGCGCCCGCCTCTTGCTGGCGTCAAACGCAGGAACCCCCGGCGGCCGGACGCTGGATGATGACTTCGGTTGGTTTGCCGTCGGGCCGTCGGTAGCCGGCTGAGACTTCGCGGGCAAGGTTCGCAACTGTCGGCCTTGGCGCGATTGCCACCACGGCCCCGCCAAAGCCGCCCCCCGTCATCCGCGCGCCGCCGTTCTCGCCCAGCACCGCGTTCATCAGGGCTGCGAGTCGGTCGATGTCCGGCGTCGTGATCTCGAAATCGTCGCGCATCGACTGATGCGACTCGCGCATCAGGCGGCCAAGGCGCCGAAGGCTGTTTTTCGCCAGCGCTTCTGCGGCTTCGAACGTACGGCGGTTTTCCGTAATGACGTGCCGCGCACGCCGAAAAGCAGTCGGATCAAGCCGGCGTTCGCCGCGCGCGAGGATCGCTTCGTCAGCCTCGCGTAACTTCGCGACGCCGAGCGCCGAGGCTGCTTCCTCGCATTGCCGCCGGCGTTCGTTGTACTCTCCTTCGACATGACCATGAATGACCCCGGAATGCACGATCATGATCGCCAGGTCTTCCGGAACCAAGACCGGACGAAAGGCGAGCGAGCGGCAGTCAATCAACAGCGCTGCGCCCTCGACGCCGCAGGCTGAAACCAGTTGATCCATGATGCCGCATTTGCAGCCGACGAAATCGCACTCCGCCGCCTGCGCGATCCGCGCCAGCGCCGTCATGTCGGGCGCGGCGTCGCCGGCGAGGCGCGCGACCGCGACGGCGGTCGCGACCTCGAGCGAGGCGGAAGACGACAGCCCTGCTCCCTGCGGGATATCGCCGGCGATCGCGAGATCGGCGCCCGTGAAATCGAAACCGGCGCGCCGCATGCCGTCGATGACGCCGCGCACATAATTCGCCCAGAGATGCGCCGAGGAATCGATCGGCGCGGCCAGGCGGAATTCGTCGAGCGCGCCGCCGTAATCCGCCGCCGCGAGACGCACGACGCCGTCTCTGCGGGCGCGAGCGGCGATGCGCGTTTCGACGCTGATCGCCAGCGGCAGCACGATGTCCTCATTGTAATCCGTGTGCTCGCCGATGAGATTGACGCGGCCGGGCGCGCGGGCGACGAAATCCGGCGCGCCGCCAAAGGCGCGTGAAAACGCGTCGAGCGCGCGATCGCTGAGCGCCCCGCTCATGGCGCGATCCGGTAATGAATGTCGCTGACGGCGCGGAGCTTTTCCGCCGCCTGTTCCGGCGTCAGGTCGCGCTGCGCCTCGGCGAGGAGTTCGAACCCCACCATGAATTTCCGTACGCTCGCCGAACGCAGAAGGGGTGGGTAAAAATGCAGGTGCAGCCGCCAGTGATCAGCGTCGGCGCGCGGAGGCGCGCCATGCACGCCCATGGTGTAGGGAAAGCTGCACTGGAACAGATTGTCGTACCGTGTCGTAAGTCTCTTTAATGCAAGCGCGAGATCGGCGACGCCGGCGCTGTCAAGATCGCTGAGCCGCGCGACGGGACCCTTCGCGATCAACAGCGTCTCAAAGGGCCATGACGCCCAGTAGGGAACGACGGCGAGGAAACGATCCGTTTCAAAGATGACGCGCACCTTAAGCGCGCGCTCGCGCTCAACTATTTCGGCGAGCAAGGCGGCGCCGCGCGATTCAAAATGCGCGCGTTGGCGCGCGTCTTCCGTCGCAATTTCGGAAGGCAGAAACGACGTCGCCCAGATCTGCGCATGGGGGTGCGGATTGGAGCATCCCATCATCGCGCCCTTGTTCTCAAACACCTGCGCATAGGCGTATTGCGTCGAAAGGGCCGTCGTTTCCGATTTCCAGCATTCGACGACGCCGGCGATGACGCCGGCCGGCAGCTCCGGCAGCGTCGCGCCATGGTCGGGCGAAAAGCAGACGACGCGGCAGGCGCCCCGCGCAGCCTCTGACCGGAGGAGCGGGTCATTCCCTTCAGACGGCGGCGTTCCGGCCTGAAGTGCGGGAAAATCATTGTCGAAGACGAAAACGCCCGTATACGGAGGGTTGACGGCGCCTTCGGCGCGCTTGTTCCCGGGACACAGATAACACCCGGGATCATAGGAGGGCCGCAAGGCGAAATCGGGCGCATCCTCCTGCCCCTGCCACGGGCGCCGTGCGCGATGGGGCGAAACAAGCACCGAGGCGCCGGTCAAGGGGTTGAAACGCCGATGCGGATGGCTTTCCGGATCAAAGATCATGCGGCTGTCAGTCTTAACACGACAACGCTCTCGGCGTGCATCGGCGGCATCGGCAATCCCGCTTCGGCGAGCCACGCCCCGTCGATCTTCGCGCCGTCTTTCGCAAGCGCCTGATGAAAAGCAGATTGACCGCTGAAAAGCGCAAGTCGCGGCGGAACCGCATAACGCGCACGGTAAGCCCGGTTCCGCTCGAGCATCGGCAGCTTCATGTTCGGAGGATGCCGTTCGGCGGTCGGTTCTATCCGATAGATCAAGACAAGAAGGTCTTGCGCTGAGCCATGCGCCTGCCAGACGGCGCCGGCGCCGGCGTCCCCGCGCCAGACGTCGCCGCCATGCAGCACCGTTCGATGATGTTTGTAAAAAGCGATCCAGCGTTCAAGCGCCAGCCGGTCATTGGGCTCAAGCGCCCTTGGGTCAAGTTCAAGGCCGAAATGTCCGGTCGCGGCGACGCCCGCGCGAAATTCTATCGCTTGAGCGCGTCCCGTCGCGTGCGCCGGCGCCGCGCCGACATGCGATCCCATGACTTCCGGCGGCATGAATTGCAGAAACCCGCGCTGCACCGAAAGGCGCGTAACTGCATCAAGGCAATCACTCGCCCAGAAGCGATGCGTACGCTGAAGAATGCCGGCGTCGATGCGCCCGCCCCCGCCCGCGCAAGCCTCGATCTCAACATCGGGATGAGCCGCGCGCAAGCGGTCGATCAAGGCATAGGCGGCGAGAACCTGCCGCCGATAAGCGGCGCGGCCCGCCGCGTCGCCCGCCGTCGTCAGGTCCCGATTGTGGTCCCATTTCAGATAGGCGATCGGCAATGCGGCGAGGAGCGCGCTTATCGATTCGAAAAGATAATCGCTGACGCCGACGCGCGTCAGATCGAGCACAAGCTGGTTGCGTCCGGTGATCAGCGGGCGACCTTTGATCTGCAGCGCCCATTCGGGATGCGCGCGGAAGAGGTCGCTGTCAGGATTGACCATTTCCGGCTCAACCCACAGACCGAATTCCATGCCGAGACCGGTGACGTGCTCGACGAGCGGCTTGAGCCCGTCTGGATATTTCTTCCGGTCGGGCGTCCAGTCGCCAAGGCTCGAGCGATCATTGTCGCGGCCCTTGAACCATCCGTCGTCGAGAACGAAACGCTCGACGCCTAGCCGCGCCGCATCCTGCGCCAGCGACTTCAATTCGTCGGGGCGGTGATTGAAGTAAAAGGCTTCCCAGGTGTTGAGATGCACGGGTCGCGGCTTCATGGCGCCGCCGGGCCAGTTCATCCGCGCGCGGATGGCCCGGTGAAAATTTCGCGCGACGCCGTTCGCGCCGCTGAGCGAGCATGTCGCCAACACCTCGGGCGAATGCAGCGTCTCATCAGGAGCAAGCCTGACTTCGCCGGGCGCGAGCCATTCGCCGAGCTGCCATTGCCGGCGTCCGTCGTCGACTCGCTCGATCGTCTGTGCGTGATTGCCGGACCAGGCAAGCTGTGCGCCGTAAACGAGGTCATGGTCCTCGCCCGCTCCCGCCGTCAGCGCGAGCGCGCCCGGGAAGGCGTCGTGCGAGGTCAGTCCGCGCCGGTTCTCGCGCCGCCAAATGGCGCGCGACAGCGCCTCTTCGTTTATTTCGAACTCGCGATTGTGCCGGCCGGAATAGTACCTCACACGCACCGCCTCGCCCGGAAGCGGCAGCGTCGCCGCGGCGAGCCATTGTACGTCAAGCACCCCTTCGCCGCGGTTGGTGAGAACAGTCGAGACTGTCAAGACATCGCTTTGAGGATCGAGCGTCAGCGAGACGGCGATCTCCAGCCCGGCGATCGCATCATCGAGCACGATCCGCAGCGTATTGGCGTTTCGCTCGATGCGCGACGCCGTCGGCTGATGTGCGAAATCCGCGCCGTCCCGGTGCGCCAGCAAAGCGGGCTGATAAAACCAGCCGACGCCGAACGCCGGAAAAACGGACAGCGGCTGGTCGCTGTCGAGCGAGAATGACGGCGTTGGGCGCGCTTCGCGCAAGCCGGAAGGCGGTACTGCGCCTTCCGGCAAGCGCGGCCCCCAATAACGCCAGAGCGGCGCCTCGTCCGGCGGCGTCTCAAGGACAAGCGAAGTCGCGCGCCCGTGCAGCGCGACGAAGGAGGGTTCACGCCGATTTTCCTCGATCATGGGGCGCGTCTTTAGCCGATCATCCGGCCTTCGTCTCTCTCGTCCGCAGTACGGCGGCGGCGGCGAGAAACATCAAGACGCCGCATAGCGTCAGGACGTTGCGCGGGTCCCCGCCCATCAGCGGCTTATAATAAAAGGGCAGCGTTGCGGCGATGAGCAGCATCGGAATCACGATCATCATGTTGAAGATGCCCATATAAACGCCTGTGCGCTCCGGCGGGATCGCGCCTGCGAGGATGACGTAAGGGTTGCCCATGATGCTCGCCCACCCAAGTCCGACCCCGATCGCCGGAACAAATAAGAGCCATTTGTCTTCAATATGCGGCAGCGCCAGCATGCCGAGCCCGGCGAGGGCGAGACAAGCCGCGTGCACGACCGACGGTCCGAAGCGCTTTGTGAACGGCACCAGCCCGAAAGCGGCGACAAAGGCGATGAAATTGTAAAAGGCCGCCATCTCTCCGTTCGTCAGAACAGCGGAACGAAATCCGTCCGACGTCGCATCCGAAGTCTGGTAGACCGACCTGCCGATCGAGTAGATCACATAGCCCCAATAGGCGGCCATGGC
>DNZB01000132.1:0-311 GCA_003506635.1 Parvularcula sp. | reverse complement strand
TCCGCCGCCGTCAGCGGCAGCTCCGGCACGCGCGTGATCGACCACAAGATCGTCGTTATCGACAAGATCGCGCCGATGGTGAATGCGGCGCGCGCTGTATACGGAATGTTGTGGGAATCGACCGCATCCTTGTCGAAGCCGAAGACGTAAACCATGAGCGAAGGCGTCAGGAAGGCCAGCATCTGCGCAAGGCCGGTGAACGCGCTTTGCGTCAGAAAGCCGAAACGCCGCTGGTCTGGGTTGAGCCGGTCGCTGACATAGGCGCGATAAGGCTCCATGGTGATGTTGTTGCCGGCGTCGAGAATCCAGAG
>DNZB01000238.1:1204-8120 GCA_003506635.1 Parvularcula sp. | reverse complement strand
GGCCGAAAATTCGCGAAGCGGCCGTAGCGAAAGGGCGCCTTTTCGGGGACCGGTCAGGGGGCGGGCTGTTCGCTGAATTCGGCTTCGATCTCGAAGGCGACCGCGTCGCCGACGCCGAACGGTTGGGCTTGCGTCGGGATCGCGGCGGTGACGCCAAAGACCGAGCGGTTGAGGACGCCCCGCGCCGAAAAGCCGATGTGGGCGTTCGGGTCGTAAGGCGGAAAGCTTTCATAACCGCCGTTGAAGGTCACATCCATGACGACCGGCGCGGTGACCCCGTGAAAGGTCAGGTCGCCCTCGACCCGCGCCGCTTCAGGCGCGGTCAGCGTCACCCTGGTCGAACGATAGGTCATCGCCGGGTGGGCCCCCGCATCGAGCCAGTCGGGGCCGAGAAGAGCGCCGAGAAAGCCTTCCGGCGGCGCAGGGATGTCGAGCGATGTTACGTCGATCGAGGCTTCGACGGCCATGGCGGCGGGGTTTTTCGGGTCGAAGGCGAGCGTCGCGTCGAAGCGGCGGAATTGCCCCGTGTAGTTCGAAAAGCCGATATGATCGACCTTGAAGAGAAGCGAGGCGTGCGACCTGTCGAGGCGATAGGTCCCGGCGGGCGAAGGCGTTTGGGCCGGAATGACGGGAGCAGGGGCCGCGGCCGGCGCCGCCTTCTCGCGCGGCGCGCAGGCGGCGAGGGCGAGGAGGTACAAAGCGGCGAGACGGGTCATGGCGGCGCTCTTTATGCTGAGGATAAGTGAAACACAAAATGGACGGCCGCGGCGGACCTTGCGCAACGCGCATCGCCTGCGGGAGACGCAAGCCTTGCGAGAGGAGTTGGATGCGCCCGCTGATCCGGCTGCGCGCCCTCGCGCAAAGGGGCGGGCGCCAGAAGGAGCGCGCGGGCGCCGATCCTGTTCATCCCTTCGAAACCCCGCAAATCCCGGCCTTCACTCCGCGCCCTTCGGCCTCGAGGGCGGCCTGCGCGGCGCGCGGCCGGTCGGTGGCGATAATGTCGGCCCCCATCGCTGCGAGATCGGCGTAGAACGCGTCGCCGCCTGAGGCTTCGAGCTCCGCGTCGATCGAGTCTCTTCCGCCGAGCGTGCCGAAAATGACCTCGACATCCTGGCTGTCGAGGATCGAGAACAGGCGCGGCTTGGGCTCTTCGACGCCGGTGAAGCCGAGAAGGCGCGTCGCGGGAATCCCCGATGCGACGGCGCGGTTGAGGTCCGTTTGCGCCCCGACATTCAGCGAAATCATCATGCCGGGGGCGAGGCGGTGAAGGCGTTCGGCCTGCCCGAGCGTATAGGCGATAAGGATGACGCGATCCTCCGCCCCCTGACGAATGATTTCGTCGATCACGTCTTCATAGCGGGTGGAGCGCTTGAAATCGACTTGCAGGACGGCGCGGTCCTTGAGGAAGGCGAGGGCGTCGGCGAAGGCGGGGGGCGAATAGGGCGTCGGCGCGCCGTTCGGATCCTTGAGCTTCAAGGATCTGATCGCCGCCCAGGGCGTCTCGTTCGCGGCGCCCGCGCCCGTCGTCGTGCGATCGAGCGTGTCGTCGTGCAGGAGAAAGAGAACGCCGTCCGATGAGGTCGCGACATCGGTCTCGATGAGCGCTGGCGCGGCCGCGAGCGTCGCGGCGAAGGTCTCAAGGGCGTTTTCGGGAAACCCGTCGTCCGGCCCGCCGCGATGGGCCGATACAAGCGCGGCGCCTTCGCCCTTAACGCACTCGAAGAAACTGTTGAGATCGCCCTCGGGCGCCGTGCGCCAGGCGGCCTTCGCAGCCGGCGTCTTCGGGGCGCCCGCCTCGCCCGCGGCGCAAGCGGACAAGGCAAGGGTGAGAGCGAGAAGGGCGTGTCGCATGGCGGCTTTCAGGGCTTGAGGATGATCGAACCGATGGTCTTTCCCGCTTCCAGAAGGCGGTGGGCGTCGGCGCCCTTTGCGAGCGGGAAGGTCGCGGCGATCGACGGCTTCAAGACGCCGGCCGCGAGAAGGCCGAACAAGGCGGACGCCATCGCCGGCAGGCGATCGGGCGCTGCATAGTGAAAGAGCGACGGGCGCGCGAGGCTGAGCGATCCGCGCCGCGTGAGGTCAAGGGGCGCGATCGGCGGAACGGGTCCCGAAGCGTTGCCGTAGGTGACCATCATGCCGCGCAGGGCGAGGCTGTCGAGGCAAGCCTCAAACGTCGCCTTGCCGACGGAATCGTAGGCGACATCGGCGCCCCGTCCATTTGTCAGGGTACGGACGGCGCCGGCGATGTCGGGCGTCGCCGAGCGGTCGATGACGTCGGCGACGCCCGTCGTCTTGACCGCCTTGATCTTCGCCTTGTCGCCGACGACGGCGATGACGCGAAGACCAAGGTGAACCGCCCATTGGCACAGAAGAAGGCCGACCCCGCCTGCCGCCGCGGTGATAAGCGCGGTCTCGCCGGCGCCCGCCGGGCGGACCTGTCGCAGCAGCATTTCGGCGGTAAGGCCCTTCAGGAACGAGGCGGCCGCGATCTCCATCGAAACGCCGTCCGGCAGGGGCGCCGCGCGGCCTGCATCGACGATCGTTTCCTCCGCATAGGCGGCCGCGCCCATATAGGCGACGCGATCCCCCTCGCGGTAGGGCGCGCCAGCGCCGGCGGCGGTGACAATGCCCGCCGCTTCCTGACCAAGGACAGTCGGAACCGGGACGGGGTAAAGGCCGGTGCGCTGGTAAATGTCGATGAAATTGACGCCGATCGCCGCGTTCTTGACGCGGATCTCGTTCGGGCCGGGCGCGCGGATGTCAGCGTCGCGGAGTGCGAAAAGTTCCGGACCGCCGGTCGCCGTCAGCAATAATTCCTTCATCAAGCTTGCTCGCCGCTCAACCCTCGGCGCCGATTTGCCTCGTCGCCGCGCCGCAGCCTATATGGCCGGAAAACGGAGCTGCCGCCATGCGCCTCACCATCAATGTCGATCTGACGCCGCAAGAAGCGCGCGCCTTTTTCGGCATGCCGGACGTCGAGCCGCTGAACGAGATGGTCGTCGCCGAAATGATGGTTCGCGCCAAGGACCAGATGGACACGCTCGCAGACCCCGAGCGCCTGGTCGCACGCTGGATGGAAATGAGCGGCAAGGGGCTCGATGCTTTCCAGGGCCTTGTCGGCGCGGCGATGAACGCGGCTTCCCAGCCGGCGAAAAAGAAGTGACGGGGGTAGGGCGGGACGCTGGCGCCCGCTCCACCATCTTTGCCCGCGCTACCGGCGCCGGGAAGGCCGGCGTCGCCGTCTTCCGGCTGTCAGGTCCGGCGAGTTTTTCTGTCGTTGAAGCCCTGACCGGCGCGCTTCCGCCGCCGCGGATGGCGGCGCTGCGACGGGTTCGCCATCAGGGCGAGGCGATTGATGAGGGGCTGGTCATCCTCTTTCCGGGTCCGGCGAGCTTTACCGGTGAGGATGTCGCCGAGCTTCACCTCCACGGCTCCGCGGCAGTCGAACAGGCCCTCTACGACGCCCTGGTCGATGTCGGTGCGCAACCGGCGGAGGCGGGAGAGTTCACCCGCCGCGCGCTAGTCAACGGCAAAATGGACCTTGCCGAGGTCGAGGGGCTGGCCGATCTTCTCGATGCCGAAACAGCCGTGCAGCGAAAACAGGCTTTGGGGCAGCTTGGCGGGCGCCTTTCGGCCCTCGCCGAGGGCTGGCGGGCGCGCCTGGTCGCCATCATGGCGCCCCTTGAGGCCGAAATTGATTTCCCTGACGAAGAGGGGGTGCCGCCTGCGGCCGCTTCCCGCGCCCGGTCGGGGATCGAAGCCCTTCTCGGCGAACTCAGGATAGTCAAGGCGGGCGCAAAGCGGGCGCGCGCCGGGCGCGAGGGCGTCAAGGTCGCGATCATCGGCGCCCCGAACGCCGGCAAGTCATCCCTCCTTAACGCGCTTGCGGGGTCGGACCGGGCGATCGTCTCGCCGCTGCCGGGAACGACGCGCGATATCGTCGAGGCGCGGCTCGACCTTGGCGGGACGCTCGTCACCCTTTTTGACACGGCAGGCCTCCGGGACGTACCGGCGGACGCGGTCGAGGCCGAGGGAATACGCCGTACACGGATCAAAATGGGACAGGCTGACCTGAGGCTTCTCGTCATCGATGTTTCACGTGAAACGTCCTTCTCGGAGGACCGCGACCGGTATGACAAAGGGTATGACCTAAGCGATGAAAAAGATCTTGTCGTCTTCAATAAAATTGACGCCAATCCGCGCTTTGTCGCGCCCGATGTTTCACGTGAAACATTTTTGCTTTCGGCGCTGACCGGGTCTGGCGTCGCGGAGTTTTTGAAACGGCTAACGGAGATTGCCGCTTCCTTAAGCGGCGCAAGCGTCGACGCCGGCTTGACGAGGGTCCGCCATGAACAGGCGGTTGACGCAGCGATCGGCCATCTCGAAGCCGCGCGAGAGCGGCTCTCAGTCGCGCCCGAGCTCGCCGCCGAGGACATTCGCCTCGCCGCCCGCGCGCTTGGAACCATCACCGGCGCCGTCGGCGTCGAGGAAGTGCTCGGCGCGATCTTTTCCAGTTTCTGCATCGGCAAGTAACCCCCGCCGCGCTTCCCATTTGCGCCTTCGGGCGTATATGAGCCTCCATGAATTCCTTTGATGTCATCGTCATCGGCGGCGGGCACGCCGGCTGCGAGGCTGCGGCGGCGGCCGCGCGCATGGGCGCGCGGACCTTGCTTGCGACCCACAAGGCGTCAACCATCGGGGAGATGTCCTGCAACCCGGCGATCGGCGGGCTCGGCAAGGGTCATCTCGTGCGCGAGGTCGACGCGCTCGACGGCCTGATGGGACGGGCGATCGACGAGGCGGGCATCCAGTTCCGCATGCTGAACCGATCCAAGGGACCGGCCGTCCGGGGTCCGCGAAGCCAGGCGGACCGCAAGCTCTATCGACGGGCGATGCAGCGTCTGGTCGCCGGGACGCCCGGCCTGTCAGTCATCGAAATGGCGGTCGAGGACCTTGTTGTTTCACGTGAAACATCGGTCCTTGGCGTTCGCGCCGCCGATGGGACAGAGTACCTGGCGCCGGCGGTGGTGCTGACGACGGGCACTTTTCTTAAAGGCGTCATTCATATCGGAGAAAAGCGGATCCCGGCTGGCCGGGCTGGCGAGGCCCCGGCCGTCGGCTTGTCCGACCGGCTTTATGGTCTCGGCTTCCGTATGGGGAGGCTCAAGACGGGCACTCCGGCGCGGCTCGATGGCCGGACCATTGACTGGGCGAGCCTTGAAAGCCAGGCCGCCGACGCCGATCCCGTGCCGTTCTCGTTCGTAACCGACCGTATCCGAACCCCGCAGATTGCTTGCGGGATTACCCATACGACGGCACAAACGCATGCCGTCATCGAGCGGAACCTCAAGAAATCGGCGGTCTATTCGGGTTCGATCGCCGGGCGGGGGCCGCGCTATTGCCCGTCAATCGAGGACAAGATCGTCCGCTTCGCCGAGAAGCAGAGCCACCAGATCTTCCTCGAACCCGAGGGGCTTGACGACCCGACCGTCTATCCGAACGGCATTTCGACGTCGCTGCCTGAGGACGTTCAGGACGAATTCCTCAAGACCATCCCCGGCCTCGAAAAGGCGGCGGTGATCCGCCATGCCTACGCGATCGAGTATGATTTTGTCGATCCGCGCGAGCTTTATCCAAGCCTGGAGACGAAGCGCCTCAAGGGCCTTTTCCTTGCCGGCCAGATCAACGGGACGACCGGCTATGAGGAGGCGGCCGCGCAAGGGCTCGTCGCCGGGGCGAACGCTGCCGCCTCGGTCGCGGGTCGGGGGCCGATCCTTTTTGACCGCGCCGAGGCCTATATCGGCGTCCTCGTTGATGATCTCGTCACCCGCGGGGTGACAGAACCCTATCGGATGTTCACCAGCCGGGCCGAGTACCGCCTGACTTTGCGGGCCGACAATGCTGACCTCCGGCTGACCGGACGGGGGGTCAGCCTCGGTCTCGTCAGCACTCGCCGCAGCGAGATGTTTCACGTGAAACAGTCGCTGCTCGCCGAGGCGCGCCGCTGGGCCCTCAGTCACAGCCTGACGCCCAACGAAGCGCGGGCGCTCGGGGTTCAGGTGAACCAGGACGGCCGCCGGCGCACCGCGATCGACCTTCTGGCCCTGCCAGGCGTCAGCCTCAGAACTCTCGCAGCGGTCTGGCCGGAAGCCGGACGCTTGCGACCCGATATCGCCGAGCAGCTCGAAATCGAGGCGCTTTACGCCGGCTATCTCGACCGGCAGGAGGCCGACATCGTCGCTTTCCGCCGGGACGAATCCTTAGATCTCCCGCCTGATCTTCCTTATGCGGACATTACCGCATTGAGCCATGAAGTGCGCCTCAAGCTCGCCGAAGCGCGGCCCGCCACGCTCGGCGCCGCCGGCCGCATTGAAGGCGTCACCCCGGCCGCGCTCGCCGTCCTGCTCGCCTGGGTCCGGAAAAGCGAGCGGGCCGCGATCTGACGATGCCCTATGCGCCCGCCGACTTCGCTGCGGCGTTCGCCGTTTCCGCCGAAACGATGCGACGGCTCGAAGCCTATGACGCCTGCCTGCTCGACTGGTCGGTGCGCCATAACCTCATCGCGCGATCGACCCTTGAAGAGCGCTGGGACCGGCATTTCCGCGACAGCGCCCAATTATTTGCGCTTGTTCCTGCGCAAGCGAAAAGCCTCATCGATCTCGGCAGCGGCGCCGGCTTTCCGGGGCTCGTCCTTGCCGCGATGGGCGAGGCGCGAGGGCTTGAGGTCACGCTGGTTGAATCAATTGGCAAGAAGGCGGCGTTTCTGACGGCCGCGATCGAGGCGATGGGAATCGCCAATGCGCGGGTCCTTCCGGCGCGGATCGAATCGCTGAAAGTCGCAAGGCCGGACGTGATCACGGCCCGGGCGCTGGCGAACCTTCCAAGCCTTTGCGGCTACGCCCATGAAATCGGCGGC
>DNZB01000238.1:0-889 GCA_003506635.1 Parvularcula sp. | reverse complement strand
GCCGCTAAATATTGGCATATGGACATTGAGCAGCGCCCGAGTCTGACCAACCCCCTCTCGGCCATTTTGCTCATCAAGTCCCTCCGGCCGAAGCGGCCGGCCCGCTGAACTGAAGGCCTGGCGCAAGCGTGACGAATACCCTTCCTCCACGCATCCTGGCGGTCGCCAATCAGAAGGGCGGCGTCGGCAAGACGACGACGGCGATCAATCTGTCGACGGCGCTTGCGGCGGTCGGAGAAAAGGTCCTTCTCGTCGACCTCGACCCGCAGGGGAACGCCTCGACCGGTCTCGGCTCGGAGGCGGGCGCGCGGGGCGTCACGACCTATGACGTTCTGATGGACGAATACCGGCTTGAGGCGGCGGTCGTCGAAAGCGGCATTCCGGGCCTGAAACTTGTTCCCGCCGGCATCGACCTCGCCGGCGCCGAAGTTGAACTTATCGAGGCGCCGCGCCGCCATTTCCGTCTCGCCGACGCGCTTGACGCCTATCTCAAGGTCGCGCGCGATACGACTTATGTCCTTATCGATTGCCCGCCTTCGCTGTCGCTTCTCACCATCAACGCGCTCGCCGCGGCCGACGCCGTCATCATTCCCCTGCAGGCGGAGTTTTTCGCGCTTGAAGGGCTTTCCCAGATTCTCCGCACCATCGAGACTGTCCGTGCACGGATCAATCCGCGGATCGCGCTGCAAGGCGTCGTCCTCACCATGGTCGACGGCCGCAACAACCTTGCGAGCGCGGTCGAAAACGACGTCCGCGCGCATCTCGGCGACAAGGTCTATCAGACCGTCATCCCGCGCAATGTCCGCATTTCCGAAGCGCCGAGCCACGGCAAGCCGGCGCTCCTCTACGATCTCAAATGCGCCGGCAGCCAGGCCTATATCCGGCTTGC
>DNZB01000406.1:1394-3309 GCA_003506635.1 Parvularcula sp. | reverse complement strand
CCACGCGGTCCGCCATCTCGTCCTCGTCATAGCCGATCTGGGTCTGGCGCAGCGTGTTGGCCCGGTCGTAATGCGCAAAGGATCGCGCGTAATCGCCCTTATCTTCAAACGCCTTGCCGAGCGCGAAGGCGAGGTGCACGCGGTCTTCGTCGGAAATATCCTCGCGCGCGTATTCGCGCTGCATCGTCGCGATGTCTTCCTCCGAAAATCGGAAGGTCTTGAGGTTTGCAAGGCTCCACCAGGTCTCGCCGAGGGAGGGCTTTTGCGTGATCGACTTCTGATAGGCGGCGATCGCCTCGGGCGTCCGACCGACCGTTTTCAGCGCATGGCCGTAACTCATCCATGCCTTCGGCTGGTTCGGGAACTCGGCGAGGAGGCCGCCATAGACCTTGATCGCGCGGTCATATTCTCCATGGCGGATGAGCGCGGCGGCGTGGATGGTGCGATAGCCGGGGTCCTTCGGCGCAGCCTTCAGCAGTTCCTCCGTCTGCTGAAGGGTCTCCAGGGATTTTCCCTGCCGCAAGAGAACGATAGCGAGATTGTGGCGCGCGGCGCGAAATTCCGGCGCAAGCTCAAGCGCGCGGGCGAGGAGGGTTTCGGAATCGCGATAGCGGCCGAGCCGGGCGGCGAGTTCGGCGAGCATCCGGATCGCCGCGACGTCGGTCGGGTGTTTCGTCAGATACGCCTTCAACAACCGTTCCGCGACGGCGATGCGCCCGTCATTGAGCGCGACCGCGGCCTCGATCAGCGCCGGGTCCTTCGCCGAGGCGGTGACGTGATTGACGTAAGCGCGGCCCGCCAGCTCATCATCGCCGGCGCGCGTCAGTTCGTCGGCGAGCGCCCGCCAGCCATTGGCGATGCCGCCCTCCGTCTGCATCGCCCGCGCGGCGATGGACATGGCGCGCTTTCCCTCGCCGCGCTGGGCCTCGGCGAGCGCCAGCTCAAGGAGAAGTTCGGGCGAAGGCGGCGCGGCTTTGAGCGCGATCGCCAGATGCGCGATCGCCGCCGGCGTCTCGCCGAGGCGCCGCCTGGCGGCGCCCATCAGGAGATGCGCGCGCGGATCGCCCTTTGCGACCTTCAGGATTTCCTGAGCCTGCTCCGCCGCGAGCGCGGGCGAAGGACCAAGAAGGTCAAAACCATGGGCGAGCGCGAGGGCGAGCGTGCCTTTCGGCTCGGCGCTATCGGACGGAACATTCATGCGCGCAGTGTAGGTCGCGCCGGGTCGGGATCAATAAGGCGCGCCGAGCGTTCTTCTTTATATCCCCGAACGCGCGCGCGGGAGGGGGAAAAGCCCCGCGCTTGCCGCACGGGCTCTCGAAATGCTACCGGCAGGCGAGTTTTTCCCCTCTGATTCCCAAAGGAACTTCGTGGCGACCGAAGACGACGATGACGCGGCCGGCAACGGCGCTCCGCAAGGCGGCCCCCCGGGTTCCCCGGGCGAGGGCCAGCCGACGATCTCCATCGAAGAGGAGATGCGGCGGTCCTATCTTGACTATGCGATGAGCGTCATCGTCAGCCGCGCGATCCCCGACGCGCGCGACGGATTGAAGCCCGTGCACCGGCGCATCCTGTGGTCGATGCACGAGAACGGCTATGAGTGGAACAAGCCGTACCGGAAATCGGCGCGCGTCGTCGGCGACGTCATCGGTAAATATCACCCGCATGGCGACCAGGCGGTCTATGACGCGCTTGCCCGCATGGCGCAGGAATTTTCGATGCGCCTGCCGCTGCTCGACGGGCAGGGCAATTTCGGCTCGATCGACGGCGATCCTCCGGCCGCGATGCGCTACACCGAAGTGCGCATGGACAAGCCCGCTCATGCGCTGCTTGAGGATATCGAGAAGGAGACGGTCGGCTTCCAGCCGAACTATGACGGCCAGGAGAAAGAGCCGGTCGTTCTGCCGGCGCGCTATCC
>DNZB01000406.1:0-1040 GCA_003506635.1 Parvularcula sp. | reverse complement strand
CTCAACGAGGTCGTCGACGCCGCCGTCGCGATGATCGACAACCCGGATATTTCCGACCTCGACCTTCTCGACATCGTGCCGGGTCCGGACTTCCCGACCGGCGGCGTCATTCTCGGCCGCGCCGGGTCGAAGGCGGCGCTGCTGCTCGGTCGCGGCTCCGTCATCATGCGCGGGCGCGCGACGATCGAGGAGGTCAGGAAGGACCGCCCGGCGATCATCGTCACCGAGATACCCTACCAGGTGAACAAGTCGGTGATGATCGAGCGCATCGCCGATCTCGTGCGCGAAAAGAAGCTTGAGGGCATCGCCGACATTCGCGACGAGTCAAACCGCGAGGGCATCCGCGTCGTCATCGAGTTGAAGCGCGACGCGGCGGCGGATGTCGTCCTAAACCAGCTGTACCGCCACTCGCAGCTTCAGACCTCGTTCGGCGTCAACATGCTGGCGCTGAAGGGCGGACGCCCGCAGCAGATGACGCTGAAGTCGGTGCTCTCGACCTTCCTCGACTTCCGCGAGGAGGTCATCACCAGACGCACGAAGTTCGAACTCAACAAGGCGCGCGACCGCGCGCATATCCTGGTCGGCCTTGCGATCGCCGTCGCCAATATCGACGAGATCGTCGCGCTCATCCGCCGTGCGCCCGATCCGCAGACCGCCAAGGAAGAGCTGATGGCGCGCGACTGGCCGGCCAGGGACCTCGCCCCGCTTGTGCTCCTTGTCGCTGACCCGCGCCATCTGATGTCGGACGGCGACCGGCTGCGCCTGTCGGAAGAACAGGCGAAGGCGATCCTTGACCTCCGGCTCCAGCGCCTGACCGCGCTCGGCCGCGACGAGATCGGCGATGAGCTGAAGGGCCTTGCGGAGAGGATTTCCGATTATCTCGATATCCTCAGGAGCCGCAGCCGCGTGCTGGCGATCATCAAGGAGGAGCTGGCGGCGGTGAAGGCCGAATTCGGCACGCCGCGACGGACGGAGATTCTCGAAGCCGAAGGCGAGGTCGAGGACGAAGACCTGATCGCGCGCGAGGACATGGTCGTCAC
>DNZB01000320.1 GCA_003506635.1 Parvularcula sp. | reverse complement strand
GTGTCGGTCTCGCTCCTCGTCGCTTTGACGCTGACGCCGATGCTGGCGTCGCGATTCCTGAAACCGGAATCCCATCCGCCGCTGCTGCGCCCGATCGACAATTTTCATCGGCGGCTCGACAGATTTTACGGCGGGGTGGTGAAAAAGGTCGTGCGCTGGCGCTATCTCGCGCTCGTCGCGGCGGCCGGTTCCCTTTTCGTCGGCGGCTTTTTCGCTTCAAAGGTTCCGAGCGGTTTCACCTCGAAAGCGGACCGCAGCGAATTTCTGGCGTCGATCGAGCTGCCGCAAGGCGCAGGCGTCGGCGAATCGAAAAAGGCGATCGCCGCGATCACGCAAAAGCTGCGTGAGGTTGAGCATGTCAGGAACGTGTTTCTCACCGCCGGCGCGGGCAGCCAGGGCAAGTCGAACCTCATTGATCTTTATGCATCGATCACGCCCAAGCAAGACCGTCGCATCAACCAGTTTGAAGTGATGGACATTGCGCGGGATGCGATTCGCGCCGCCGTTCCGCAAGCGACTGAAGTGACGGTGGCGGAAGTCCCCTGGATTTCCGGCGGCGGCGTATCGACCGGCGACATCGAACTCGTCGTTCGCGGCGACTCCCTGCCCGAGATCGACAAATATGTGCGCTCAATCATGGCCAAAATGGCCGCGACAAATCTTTACTCGGATCTCCGCGACAGTTCGGAAGCGGGCCGTCCTGAGCTCCTGATCGACTTCAACCGCGCCCGCGCGGGCGATCTTGAAATCCCGGCCCGGACGATGGCGACGACGGCGCGCACCGTCATCGGCGGAGTCGACGCCGGAACCTTCGAGGAAGGCGGGCGCCGATACGACGTGCGCGTGCGCCTTGAGGAATCGCAGCGGCAAACGCCCGAACAGCTGGGGCTGATCCAGATACGCGCCGAGTCCGGCAGGCTGATCGATCTCGCCAATGTTGCAACCTTGCGCTTTGCAAGCGGGCCCGCGCAGATCCAGCGGCAGGACCGGGCGCGGCAGATTTCCATTCTCGCTAATACGGCCTCGGACGTCGCCCTCGGAACCGCGACCGACGCGCTCGTAGAGATCATCGCCAAGAACCCTCCCCCCGTTGGCATGCAGATCAGCTATGAAGGCTCGGTGCGCCGGATGAACGAGTCGATTTCGGCGATCATATTCGCGTTCGGCCTTGCGATGGTCGCGCTCTATATCGTCCTTGCGAGCCAGTTCAATTCCTTCGTGCAGCCGGTCGTCATCATGCTGACGGCCCCCCTCTCCTTCTCCGGCGCCTTCGCGATGCTGTATTTCGGCGGCCAGGAGATGTCGCTTTTTGCGCAGATCGGCCTGATCGCCTTGATGGGGATCGTGATGAAGAACGGCATCCTCCTCGTCGATCGGGCGAACCAGCTTCGCGAAGAAGGCGCGTCAGCGCACGATGCGATCTTGAAGGCATGCCCGGAACGTCTGCGGCCGGTCCTGATGACAGCCTTTGCGGCGATATTCGGGATGATTCCCGTTGCGCTCTCCAATTCCGACGGCGCCGAATGGCGCAATTCGCTCGGCTATCTGATCATCGGCGGGCTTGCGTCCTCAACGATCCTCACGCTGCTCGTCGTGCCGGCCGCCTATATGGTTCCGGGCGACGTCAACAGGCTTGCCAAAAGACTCTGCAACACAGCGCGGCGCGTCCTGTTCAGGCAGGCGCCAATTCAACACTCTTCTGTAAAGAAGGCCGCCGAATAAGGGGCTTGCATCATGTTGCGTCCGACCTGTCCGCCGCAATTCCGCCGACCACTGCTCAAAAGGAGCGCGGTATGGATTCTTGCAGCCACGACCGGAAATTTCGCTGCCGCCGCGGCGGCGCAAACTCTCGATGAAGCGCTCGCCCTCGCCTATTCCACCAATCCGCAAATCAACGCCGAACGCGCCCAGCTTGACGCCGTCAAGGAAGGTATTGCGCAGGCCAGAGCGGGCGGCCTGCCGCAGATCACCGCCAGCGCCGGCTATGAAAAGGTTGACAGCGACCAGTCGGTCAACAGCGAATTGTTCAGCGCGGGCGCAGGCGAGCGCAGCTTCAAACTCAATACGGCGACCGCTGACGTGCGGGGCGAGCAGCAGATCTTCGCCGGCCTGCGCAATGTCAACGCCATCCGGCAAGCAAGAGCGCGCGCAAAGGCCGGCGGCGCGCAATTATTCCTCGTCGAGCAGGACATTCTTGTGCAAGCGGCGACAGCCTATTTCGGCGTCGTGCGCGACATGATCGTCTTCAAGGCGACAGAAAACAATGTTGAGGTCTTGCTGAAGCAGAACGAGGAAACCGCCATCCGCTTTGAAATCGGCGAGGTGACGAAGACAGATGTCGCGCAAAGCGAAGCGCGTCTTGCGCAGGCGCGCGCAAGGATGACCGATGCGCAGGCCGAGCTCGCCGTCAGCCGCGCGACGTTCGAACAAATCATCGGGCAAATGCCGGGGACCCTTGAAGAGGCTCCTGCTTTGCCGGAAGCGCCGGCGACGCTCGATGACGCAAAGACGATCGCGCGCGAGCTTTCGCCCGTAATCCTGCAGGCGCAAATGAGCGAGCAGGCGTCCCGTCGCGGCGTCGCCATCGCCAAGGGCGCGTTTTCGCCGACCGTCTCGTTGACCGCCGGCTATCGATATGCCGAGGAGCCTTCGTCATTCATTGCGAAAGACGAGCAGTTCTCCTATGGCGTCAGAATGACAGCGCCGCTTTTTCTCGGCGGGCTCAATCTTTCGCGCGT
>DNZB01000073.1 GCA_003506635.1 Parvularcula sp. | reverse complement strand
CGTCCCTTTGTGCATGTTCCCACGTGTTACTCACCCGTCTGCCACTCCCCTTGCGGGTCGTTCGACTTGCATGTGTTAAGCCTGCCGCCAGCGTTCGTCCTGAGCCAGGATCAAACTCTCAAGTTGAGTTTGTGGATCCAGTGTCGGGAGGAGTTCCCGACGCTCATCTTTAATTACTGACGTGTCGCAAAACCAAACCTCCGGTTGGACGGAAGTTATTGGTTTTACTTTAGAAACGTCAGCGGATGACTGATCCGGCTGTGAGCCATGAAGGCTCCGCCAGGACGTCGCCGCCCACGCTTCTCTTCCTCTATTTACTTGTCAAAGAGCCGCCAGCCTTACCCCGGTTTCCCGAAACGCAGCCGACAAAAAACCGACGAACCCGAGACCGCCCCTAAGACCTTCTGGCTTCCGCCATCCAGCTTCAGGCGGCCATCCCGGCCGCGTCGGAGGAGCGGGGATTTAGTCGCCCCTTTCTCCGATGTCAACGCAAATTCAATCTTTTTTTTCCACCGGCGATTTAGCCCAAAAAACAACAGGCTAAAGACGATAGAACCCTTGCGGCGGAGCGTCGGTCCGCGTTCTGGGCCTCAAAAAAACACTGAGGGCTTTTCTCTAGGCACTCGCCGCACCAAGCGCAAGCGAATTTTTCACCCCGCGCTTTGGTTAACGAAGGGTAAACGAGCGGGCCGGCGGTAAGTTTCCACCTTCGTGAGCCAGCAGACCGCCCGACGCGGCCTTTGTGACGCGGCACAACGACGACGCCCGCTCAGGATTTATCGAGATTTAGCCAACCTTCGGACGCACGCCTCGGCGCGCGTCGAGGAGGGCGGCTCCAAGCCTCACTCCGTATACCGACGATGCGGGACTTTTTCGCCCTTCATCTCTGTGAAAAGATCGGCCAGCCCCGCGGGGCGGCGGGTTTCGATCGCCGAACGCGGTTGCTTTCGGCTTCCTTAATCATCAGGGGCGATAGTCTTGCGCCGCTTTGCGCCGTGGCCGCCGCATGATGACTCCGAACACCGCATCCGCCGCCAGCAGGATCGACTGGCTTTCGCCGGCGACAGGCCGGCTTTTGTTTCTCGCCGCCTTTCTGGCGGGCGCGGCGATCATCGGCCCCCTGATCATCGGCCACCATCCCCGACCGTTTCCGGCGGATTTCAATCATCTTTGGGCGGCCGGCAAGGCCTGGACCCTATGGCAATCGCCTTATGGCCCGGGGCATGCGGCGATTTTTGAAGCCTATGGCCTTATTCATACGCACGATGTCCCGCCGCCGTTTTTTTATCCGCCGCATTCGATCGCGCTATTTGCGCCGCTCGGCCTGTTTCCGCCTGCCGCCGCTTCCTTCATTTTCGCGGTTCTCAATGTCGCGGCGCTCGGCGTATCGAGCGTGCTCGCGGCAAACCTCTTGCGGCATGGCGGACTGCAGGTTTCGCGGCTCGCGCTGGCGAGCCTGCATGCGATCGCGATCGTCGTCTTCTGGAACGCCGGTTGCGTGATCTTCGCGCATAACATCGCCACGCTGTTCATCTATATCGGCGTGCTTCTCGCTTTGCGCGGCGTTCAGACGAAACGCTCGGCGCCTGTCGCCGCCGGCGTTTTCCTCGCCCTGATTTCGCCGCAGATCGCCGCTGCCTTTGCGTTTTCGCTGCTCCTGCTGAAGCAGACCCGACCTGCGGCGATCGCCGGGGGCGCAATGGTCGCAGCGTTCTCGCTGATCGGCCTTGCGCCCGGCGGCGTCGTCGCCTCGCTCGGCGCCTTCCTTGAAAACCTCTCCGTATACGCGAGCTACCCGGAAAACGCGCATTCAAACCAGAGCGGCGTCGGCTTCTTCATCGAAAAGCTTACGGGGCTGTCGCTGTCAGCGCCGCTCCTTCTTGCTTGCGCAGCGGGGGCGGTCGCGTTTGTCCGGAGCCGCCTGCTTGAATCCGAGGCGCGCGCGCCGTTTGAGTTCGCCGCCTTTTCGTTGATTCTCGGTCTGTTCTTCATGCCTTCGCTCAATCACTATTATGTCGTCCTGACGCCGGTCGCAGCGGGATATGTCTTGAAGTCGGCTCGAATGAGTCTTGTCGCCTTCGCCGCTCTGGCGATCCATATGCGCGCCTGGGACCTGATCGCCGCGTTCAATTTTCATGTCTGGTTCCAGGATCGCAACAACTCGGCGACCTTCGATTCACTTGCGATCTTGATGATGCTGACCGCAGCGGCCGCATTGTCGCCAAGCCTTGGAATAGCCGCTTTTTGGCGCAGAAACTCCGCCTCCGGCGCGAGACCAAAGCCATTTCCTGTCGCGTCAGACCACGATCAACTCATGAAGCGTTGACGCGCTGTTGGCGGAGCGCCCGCTGCCGTTACGACGCAATATACTCGCGCAGCGCCGCCGCTTCGCGTTCGGCGTTGTCGATCTTTCTTTTGACCACGTCGCCGATCGAGATGACGCCGATCAGCCTGCCGCTGTCGACGACCGGCAAATGGCGGATGCGCCGGTTGGTCATTTTTTCAAGGATCTCGTCGAGCAACGCATCCGGCCCGCAGGTGATCGGCGAGGGCGTCATGCACTCAGCGACGGTCTTCGTGAGGACCGCCGGCCCGTCGGTCCTGATGCGGCGGACGACGTCGCGTTCCGACAGGATGCCGGTCACCTTGCCGCCGCCGTCCTTTACGATTACCGCGCCGATGTTCTTCTCGCCGAGCACGTCGACCGCTTCCTTTAGGGTCATGCCTGGCGACACGGCGAACACATCGACGCCCTTCGACTGGAGGATGTTGATCACCTTCATGAGGGCCTCCTTTCGCAAAGAACACTCTGCGCGATGCGGCGGCGAAATCAATCGCAAAAGATCGCAAACTTTGCTGCAGCGCAGGAATTATCCGCGCCGGTCGAACAGCGGAAACGCGATGAGCCCGAAGAGGTAGCCGCCGATATGGGCCTGCCAGGCGACATCTGCGCCGCTCGCGCCAAAGCCTGGGCCGACGACCGCGACTGAGGCGTTGATAAGGAAGACGACCGCCGACCAGGTGAGCACTGAACGGTCGAAAACCGGCAGCGTGCGGCGGTAGCCGGCCTCCGGATCTTGAAATGCGAAGCGTACGACGCCGCCGAGAAGTCCCGTAACGCCGCCCGAAGCGCCGACGAGGATCGTCGGGTCGCTCGCGTGAAAAGCTGAAAAGAACAGCCCGCCGGCCGCGCCGCAAAATGCGAAGAACAAGAGAAAGCGCAGCGGGTCGTGAAACCGGCGCGCGACCGGCGTCCCGAAGACGAGGAGCCACAACCCGTTGAAGAGAAGATGCGCCAGATTGGCGTGCATCAGCATGTGGGTGACAAGCGGCGACAGCCAGCCGATGACGCCGCCGGAGGCTGACGGCCCTGCGAATAGTTTCGCCGGCGAAAGCCCCGGCGAGCCGCCGGTGAGCCAAAAGGCCGCGCGCGGCGCGATCGCCGTCAGGAGAAAAAACACCGCGAGCACGGCCGCCGTCGCGCCGACGACCGGCGGCACGTTGAACAGCCAGCTGGCGCGCGCAAAGGACGGCGCCGCTTGCCGCGGTTCATGTGTCGGCCCTTGGTCCATAGCGAGAAATCGCCTGTTTGCCGCCCCTTGCCCCCGCTCATCTAGGGACAGGTCCGTCCCGGCGCAAATCTTTGTTCACACTGCGGCGCTAGAGTGAGCGTCAAGCAATGTTTCCTTAACGCTGATCCGATGCCCCAAGGACGCGATTCCCGCACCGCTCCGCCGACCGAGGCGCCCGTTCTTTCACCGGAAGAACGGCGACGTTTCCGACGCGTCGACCTGACGATCAAGGCCCGCGTTCTGAAAGAAAGCGGCGAGGAGGAGCCCTGCATCGTCGTCAACATTTCGGCGGGCGGCGCGCTCTTGAAAGCCGTCAATCCGCCAGCGGCGGGCGAACATGTCGTGCTCTATATCGACGAGGTCGGTCGCCATGAGGGACAGGTCATCCGTTCGGCGAAGCACTTTTTCGCCGTCGATTATCGCGGTCGCCGCGCCAAGACCAAGCGCACCGCCGACAACCTGACGCATTCGCTTAACAATCGTCAGATGAAGCTCGACCGGCGCGCGACGCCGCGCATCAAGACCGATCAGGAGACGGTGCTGACGCTTGAGACGGGCGAGACGATCGCCTGCGAAATTCTCGACATCTCGCTCACCGGCGCCTCGATCGCTGTCAA
>DNZB01000369.1 GCA_003506635.1 Parvularcula sp. | reverse complement strand
GCGGCGCTTCAGGTCTTCGCCGACCTCGGCCTTGATCCGCAGGCGGAAGGTATCGCCGTCATCGGCGTCGCCAAAGGCCGGCGCGAAACAGAAAGCGGGGAACGCCGCGTCGATCGCACCATGGGCGCGACCGGCGAACAGGTTGTTATGCCAGGGCGTGAGCCTTTTCTGCTGGGGCCGCGCGACCCGGCGCTCTTCTACCTCCAGCGCGTGCGCGACGAGGCCCACCGCTTCGCCATCGGCGCCCATCGCGCCAAACGCGCCAAGACGATCAGCGCCAACCCGGTTGACGACATTCCCGGCGTCGGACCAGGGCGAAAGCGGGCGCTCCTCAACCATTTTGGCTCGGCAAAGGCGATCGCCCGCGCCAAACCGGAAGACCTCGCGGCGGTCGAGGGCGTTTCGGAGGCGCTTGCGCAACGCATCTATGATTTTTTTCATGGTGGGTGAGGGGGCTCGCCGGCTTTCGTGTCCGCGCTCAACGATTCGCGCGGCCTTGCGACAAATCCACCGGCGCAAAGCGGTGTAATGACCGGTCAATCGAGGGCGCGACGGCGACAATGGTTTGTTCTTACCATTCCTTAAACTCTAAATTCGAAACTCGCGATGAAGCTCGGAAACAGCGGGGAGAGATTGCCATGCGCGGGTCAATTGTTCTCGCGGCCATCATGGCGTGGGCGGCGACTGGAAGCGCGGCGGAGGAAACCAAAAGCGGATCTGGATTGCTTCCTGACCGCGCCTTCGTCGCCACCGGATGGCAAGATTACGGCCGGTGCAACGACGAAGACAGCTGGAACTGCACAAATAAGGGCGGCTTTGGCTGCCAACGCCCCGAGGAGCGATGCGCCAGCGGCTATGCCTCCGTCGTCGCGGTTGAGCCTGGCGACAATAAATGCGTGATCAACTGGTTTCGTTGGGAATGCCGCGCGAAGGGCGACGCGCCCGTCGCCCCGCCGCCCGCCGACAGCGCGGAAACGCTTAAATGGCGCGCCGAAATGCGGCGGCGGAACGAAGTGCGCCTTGAGCGTTATGAGCGCATGCGCCGCAGCTATGAAGACTACCTCTCGGAGTTGAGGCAGACAAATTCCTGCGTGATCGACGCCGCAGCCATTGATCCGGACACAACGGTTGTCGTCGCCAGCGCATATCGGGCGTTTGGCGCGTTGAGGCGCGAGCCGTGGGTTGAAGACAGCAAGCACGGCAGCCTGATCGTCGACGTCGCGCCCGAAATCTTGAACGGACCGGAGAAAATCGTTCTCTTTTTGACATCCTATGATCCGGTCGAATGGATCGTAACGCCGACATTGGCAAAGAATTTGGCCGGCGTGATTGTCGTGAGTTATCACAATGCGATGATCGACGGGCTTTCGCCCGGGACGCCAGTTGCGCTGCAAAGCGGCGCCGGACGGCGGAAGCCGAATGGCGATGACCCGGCGGGCGGCGCCGCCTGCACCAGTCTTGGCGACGCAGCCAGCTATATGGGAACGGATCTTCGCGGCGTCGAACGGCTTCTTGGGACCATCGGGCTTGGGAAAATCAGCTACGCTCGGACTCTGGAAGGCGCCGGGCATGTTTTGACGATTGACAGCGCCTCGAAGATCGAAGCCGAGCCGCCAAGCGATTTGCCGATGCCCGACGAGCCTCCTGCGCCGCATTTGCGCGTCGTCCCCGGCGACGCCGGGGTCCGACAGCTTCTGGTCGCCGGCGCCGTTCGGGAGGCCAATTCGCAAGATATTCTGATTATGGAAAAGAACCTGCTCGCGCGAGCAAGGGCGCTGTCCTTGAACAGTCCAAAGCCGCCGCCCTCGCTGCCTGCCGGCAAGACATTTGTGGTCCTTACCGCGATCACAGTCCCGGAAAGGCTCGACAATCATGCCTTTCTGGTCCCGCACGGCGTTCCGATGCCGGAAATACGAAGTGGGACCCATTATATTTATCGTGTCGATGGGAACAGTTTCCAGAGGCATAGCGTTTTGACGACGGATTTCTGACGCCGGGCTGCGAGGCGTCGAATAGCTAAAATTTTAGTCTCTTTCTTTTCCACCCCTCAATGAACGCCGCGTAATTTCAAATCCGAACCAGTTTGTTGCGAGGGGCGGACGGGCCTGCTGCAAGGCGGGCCGGCAAGGCGAAGGCGGGTGCGATGATCGCGGAGACAGCGGGGCATCAAGGTCTCTCGATCATCGCGCCGCCCGCCGACCGGCGCCTCACCCAGCGGCTCATCGAAGTCTGGCTGCGGACCGCGCGTGGTCGATTTCCCTCATGGGCGGACATGCGCCGCATTGATCTTGGCGATGACTGGAACTGGGTCTTCGTCGTCGATCTGAAACAGTCGGCGGCGTTTCCGCATTTCGTTTATCTGGGCTCGCGCCTTGCGCAGCTTTCCTCCGTTTATCTCTCGACGGCGACGGACTTTTCGCTGTCGCTGCTTGATGAAGCCGCGTCGTCAATCAATCTTGCGGTCGCCTCCGAAGCGCCGCGTCAGGCTTCGAACGAGCTGATGCTGGCTGACGGGCGCAAGGTTCTGTTCCGCTCGATGACGGCGCCGCTCGCCGAAGACGGCGAGA
>DNZB01000315.1:1537-6657 GCA_003506635.1 Parvularcula sp. | reverse complement strand
GATCTACTTCCCGTCATTCCGGAGCAGGGCTCGGTCGGGGCGAGCGGCGATCTCGCGCCCCTCGCCCATATGACGGCGGCGATGATGGGCGTCGGCGCCGCGCGCTTCAAAGGCGAGACGATGCCGGCGGCGAAAGCGCTTCAAGCAGCGGGCCTTGAACCGCTGGAACTGGGGCCCAAGGAAGGTCTCGCCCTCCTAAACGGCACGCAGGTGTCGACCGCCATCGCGCTCGATGCGCTGTTCAAGGCCGAACACGTCTTCGGCGCGGCGCTGTGCGCCGGCGCGCTGTCGGTCGACGCATTGAAGGGCTCGATGACGCCGTTCGACCCGCGCCTTCACGCCTTGCGCGGCCAGCCGGGACAGATCGACATCGCCCGCGCGATCCGCGCACTCCTTCAAGGGAGCGCGATCAACCTCAGTCATATCGACTGCGACCGCGTGCAGGACCCCTATTCCTTCCGCTGTCAGCCGCAGGTGATGGGGGCGGCGCTTGACCTTCTCCGTCATGCGGCGAAGACGCTGACCATCGAAGCGAACGCCGTCACCGACAACCCTATCATTTTTCCGGATACGGACGAAGCAATCTCAGGCGGCAATTTCCACGCCGAGCCTGTAGCCTTCGCTGCGGACATGATCGCCATGGCGCTCTGCGAGGTCGGCTCGCTCAGCGAGCGGCGCGTCGCCATCCTCGTCGATCCGAAAATGTCGGGCCTTCCCGCCTTTCTCGTCGAGGACGGCGGCGTCAATTCCGGCTTCATGATCGCGCAGGTCACGGCGGCGGCGCTCGTCTCGGAAAACAAGTCGATGGCGTTTCCGGGAAGCGTCGATTCCATTCCGACCTCCGCCAATCAGGAAGACCATGTGTCGATGGCGACGGGCGCGGCGCGAAAAGCGGGCAAGATCGCCGTCAACGCCGCCGGCGTCATCGGGATTGAGCTTCTCGCTGCGGCGCAGGGGCTTGAATTTCATGCGCCGCTCAAGACCTCCGCGCCGCTTGAGCGCGTCCGGGCGGCGGTGCGCGCCAAAGCCGCCCCGTGGACGCAGGACCGCTATTTCGCCGACGAGCTTCAGGCTCTTCAGCAGGAAGCGCTCCTAAATCCGCTATTCATGGAGCTTCCGGCGATCTCCTTCGCGTTCTGACCGGTTCGTCGCAGCGCGGCTTCAACTGGCGCCTTATTGCCGCTCGTTCAGTTGCCGAAGGACCCGGACGGCGGCATGGTCCGGCGTCGATTCCGCCGCGCGGAGGCCCGCGCCGCGATCTGGGGTATGGAGACACCTGTGAAAAAATCTGTCGCCGCGTCTGCGGCCGCTATCGCCGTCGCGCTCGGAGGCGCGTTTTTGATGACTGAAGCCGCCTATGCGCAAGCCGGACAAACCGCCGAGGCGGCGCCGGCGCCCTTCTCCGCGGACAATCCGATGGTCGCCGAATGGACCGGTCCTTATGGCGGCGTTCCGCCCTGGGACAAGATCAGCGTCGCTGACTTCGTTCCCGCGCTCGACTACGCGATCGAGCGCGCGCGCGCCGACATCGCCGCCGTCGCCGCAAACCCGAAGAAGCCGACCTTCGAAAACACCATGGTCGCAATGGAAAAGGGCGGCGCCGAACTGACGCGGCTCGTCAACCTCTTCGGCGTATATTCAAGCAACCTAAACACCGGCGAGGTGCCGAAGATCGAGCTTGTCGTCTATCCAAAGCTCGCGGCGTTCAGCGACGAAGTGAACCAGAACGAAGCGCTCTTCAGGCGCGTTGCGGCCGTCTACAACGGCAAGGAGATGAAAAAGCTCGGCGTCGCCGAACGCCGCCTCGTCGAGGACAGTTACAAGAGCTTTGTCCGCAACGGCGCCAATCTCGACGCGGCGGGCAAGAAGCGCGTCGCCGAAATCAACCAGCGCCTGGCGACGCTTGGAACGACCTTCACCCAGAACCAGCTCGCTGACGAGGACACGGTCACGCTGCTCGACAGGAAGGCGGACCTTATAGGCCTGCCTCAAGGGCTCGTCGACGCCTACGCCGAAACCGCGAAAGCGAAGGGCAAGGCCGGCCAATGGGCGATCGCCAACACGCGCTCGGCCGTCGATCCGTTCCTCACTTATTCCGGGAACCGGGGCTTGCGCGAAAAAGTCTGGCGCGCCTTCGTCAATCGCGGCGACAATGGCGGCGCAAGCGACAACAACGCGATTATCGCCGAGACGCTGAAGCTGCGCGCCGAACGCTCAAAGCTGCTCGGCTATCCGACCTATGCGCACTGGTCGATCGAGCCGCAAATGGCGAAGACGCCGGATGCTGCGATGGACCTGATGATGCGCGTCTGGCCGAAGGCGGTCGCCCGCGTCAGGGAAGAGGTCGCCGACATGCAGGCGCTCGCCGACGCGGAAGGCGCGAAGATAAAGATCGAGCCCTGGGATTATCGTTACTATGCGGAGAAAGTCCGCAAGGCGAAATACGACCTCGATTTCAATGAGGTGAAACCCTACATGCAGATGGAAAAGCTGCGCGAGGGGATGTTCTGGGTCGCGGGCGCGCTTTACGGCCTCAAATTCGAGCCGGTCTCCGACGTTCCGGTCTTCCACCCCGACGTGCGCGTCTGGAAGGTGACAGATGCGAACGGCGCTTTCGCCGGCCTCTGGTATTTCGACCCCTTTGCGCGCGCCGGAAAGAACTCGGGCGCCTGGATGACGAATTACCGGAACCAGGAGAAGCTTTCCGGCGACATCCAGCCGATCGTTTCAAACAACAGCAATTACATTCCCGGAAAGCCCGGCGAGCCGGTGTTGATCTCGTGGGACGACGCGGAGACCTTGTTCCATGAATTCGGCCATGCGTTGCACGGCCTTTTGTCGGACGTGAAATACCCCTCGCAATCCGGCACCAGCGTGCCGCGCGATTATGTCGAGTTCCCCTCGCAGGTGAATGAACGCTGGCTGTCGACGCCGGAAGTCATGAGCCGGTTCCTTGTCCATTATCAGACCGGCGAAGCGCTGCCCCAGGCGCTCGCAGACAAGATCAAGCGCGCCAAGACCTTCAACCAGGGTTTTGCGACCGTTGAATTCCTGGCCAGTGCGCTAGTCGATATGAAGCTGCACCTTGCGGGCGGCGCCGACATTGACCCTGACGCGTTCGAGCGCGAGACGCTGGCCGATCTTGGAATGCCGTCGGAGATCGTAATGCGCCACAGGACGCCGCAATTCGGGCACATCTTCTCCGGCGAGGGATACGCCGCCGGCTATTACAGCTATCTCTGGGCGGATGCGATTACCGCCGACGCGGCGGAAGCCTTCGTCGAGGCCGGCAGTTTCTACGACAAGGAGACCGCCAAACGCTTCCACGACAACATCATGTCGGTCGGCGACTCGATCGACCCGGCGGACGGCTTCCGCAAGTTCCGCGGCCGCGACGTCGATACGACGGCGCTGCTCCGCGATCGCGGATTCCCGGTCGACTGACCGCCGGGAACGCCTAAGCATTCGGGCCGATCCGCGCTCATGCGAATGTCCGGCAAGTCGGCGCTTGCCGGACATTTCGCGTCGGCGCGCCCCGAAAGGAGTTGCCGCCTGTCGTGAGACGTTTTACCCGGGCTTTCGAAACGCCGCCTGGCCTCACCGTCCGCTGAGCGGCAGTTGAGACGCGGGTGAAGCATCACGGGCGGCCATCGGCGGATGACACCATTGTCTGCGGCTTCGATTTCTCTCGACCCTTACGGCCTCGACGACCGCTACCGGCGGCGCGAGGGCCGCGTCTTCCTGACGGGAACGCAGGCGCTCGTCGCGATCATGCTGCATCAGCGCCGGCTCGACCGGGCGGCGGGTCTCAATACGGCGGGCTTCGTCTCGGGCTATCGCGGCTCCCCCCTCGGCGCGGTCGATCAGGCCTTGTGGAAGGCGAAACGCTTCCTCGCCGACGAGCAGATCGAATTCCTTCCCGCCATCAATGAAGACCTCGCCGCGACCGCCGTGCTCGGCACGCAGCAGGTCGAACTGGAACCGGGCCGCGCGGTCGATGGCGTCTTTTCGATGTGGTACGGCAAAGGGCCGGGCGTTGATCGCGCCGGCGACGCGCTGAAGCACGGCAACGCCTACGGCTCGTCCCCGCATGGCGGCGTTCTCGTCGTTGCGGGCGATGATCACGGCTGCGCCTCCTCCTCGATGTCGCATCAGTCGGATGTCGCGTTCATGTCCTGGTACATGCCGACGCTCAATCCGGCCTCGATCGCCGAATATATCGCGTTCGGTCTTTACGGCTTCGCGCTTTCGCGCTTTTCCGGAATGTGGATTGGTTTCAAGGGCATATCGGAAACCGTCGAGAGCGCGGCGAGCGTCACGCTGGCGCCGCCGCCGGTGTTCCGTATACCAACAGATTTCGAGACGCCGGAAGGCGGGCTGAATTTCCGTTGGCCGGACCTGCCCGGCATGCAGATCGAACGGCGGATGAAGCACAAGAAGGAGGCGGTAAGGGCCTTCGCCCGCGCCAACCCGATCGACCGCGCGATCTATGGCGTCAGGGGCGCGCGCTACGGGATCATTACGACCGGCAAGGCCCATCTTGACGTGATGGAGGCGCTCGCCCTTCTCGGCGTCGACGAACGCCGCGCCCGCGCGATCGGGCTTGACGTCTACAAGGTCGGGATCGTCTGGCCGCTCGAAAACGCCGGCGCAGAGCGCTTCATGGCGGGCAAGGAGGAAGTGCTCGTCATCGAGGAAAAGCGCGGCATTATCGAAAGTCAGCTTAAAGAATACATTTACGACCGCGCAGTCGCAAAGCCGAAGCTGATCCTTGGCAAGCACGATGAAACGAACGCCTCGCTGATTTCGTGGGTCGATGAATTGTCGCCGTCGGGGCTTGCGCCGATCATCGCGGCGCGCCTGAATAAAGTTTTCCCCGACCTCGATTTTTCCAGGCCGCTCGCGCGCATCGAACGCCTGTCGCAGACGGCGGCGGCGCCCGGCGGCGCCAAACGCCAGCCCTATTTCTGCTCCGGCTGTCCGCACAATACCTCGACGAAGGTTCCGGAAGGATCAAGAGCGCTCGCCGGCATCGGCTGCCATTTCATGGCGTCGTGGATGGACCGCGACACTTCCTCGCTCATCCAGATGGGCGGGGAAGGCGTCAACTGGGCGGCGAA
>DNZB01000315.1:0-1172 GCA_003506635.1 Parvularcula sp. | reverse complement strand
AAGGCGAACATCACGTACAAGATACTCTATAACGACGCGGTCGCGATGACCGGCGGCCAGCCGGTCGACGGCCAGATAAGCGTCCCGTTGATCGCCCATCAGCTGCTCGCCGAAGGCGTTAGAAAACTCGTCATTCTTTCCGAAGACCCGGACGCGCTGATCGCCGCGGGCGGCCTTCCCGCCGGCGCCGCGGTGCGCGGACGCGACGAACTCGACGCCGTGCAGCGCGAATTGCGGGAGATCGAGGGCGTCACCGCCCTCATCTACGATCAGGCGTGCGCCGCCGAAAAGCGCCGCAAGCGAAAGCGCGGCGACTATCCCGATCCTGACAAGCGCGTCTTTATCAACGACGCGGTCTGCGAGGGGTGCGGCGATTGCTCCGCGCAGTCGAATTGCCTTTCCGTCGTTCCCGTCGAAACGGAGCTCGGCCGCAAGCGGCGCATCGACCAGTCCTCGTGCAACAAGGATTATTCCTGCCTCAAAGGCTTCTGCCCCAGCTTCGTAACCGTCGAGGGCGGCGCGCTTCGGAAGCCGAAGGCGGAGGCGGACGGCGCGGCGATCGACGCGCTGCTGGCGCGGCTTCCCTCGCCCGCGATCGCGCCGATGGGGCGCGCCTATGACCTCCTTGTCGCCGGCGTCGGCGGAACGGGCGTCGTGACGATCGGCGCGATCATCGCCATGGCCGCGCATCTGGAGGGCAAGGGCGCAAGCGTCCTCGACTTCATGGGCTTTGCGCAAAAAGGCGGCGCGGTCCTGTCCTATGTGCGCCTCGCCGCCGCGCCCGAAGCGCTCAATCAGGTCAGGATCGACGCGGGCGAGGCCGAAGCGCTGATCGCCAGCGATCTCGTCGTCGCGACGGATGAGCGCGCGCTGCGCGTTTTTCAGAAAGGCGTGACGCGCGCGGTCGTCAACACCGACATCATTCCGACCGCCGATTTCATCCGTAACCGGAATGTCGATTTCGAAGGCGCGCGGCGGCTGCAAACGCTGCGCGAGGCTTGCGACGGCGATACGCTGGCCGCCGCCGACGCCGTCGGTCTCGCGCGGCGCCTTCTCGGCGATACGGTTTATTCCAACATGATGCTGCTCGGCATGGCGTGGCAGAGGGGCCTTGTCCCGCTGTCGCACGCCGCGCTCTCGCGCGCGATCGCGCTTAACGGCGTGGCGGTCGC
>DNZB01000205.1:3473-3907 GCA_003506635.1 Parvularcula sp. | reverse complement strand
CCGCCGCCGACAAGGCGCAGATAGGCGCCCTTGCCTTCGACATCCACGCGCTCGATGCGCGGTTCGAGAAGCCCAAGCTGATCGGGATTGTCGCGCTGCAGCTTGGCCCAGCCGGCGCTTGCTTCCTCCATGCGGCGATAAGAAGCGAGGTGAACGCCCCAAAGGACGCTCGTCATCTTGATTTCGGGATTTGCCGCTTCGTTTTCGAAATTCTTGTCTGTCGACGCAAAGCGCGGCTGCACGAGGCGCGGCTGTTCATCGACCGGCACGGGCGCCGCCGGAAGCCTTTCATCGGCGTTAGGCGCGGCGACGACCGGCGCGGCGGGCGCTGTGGAGAGCGGTTTTTCCGCCAGCTCAAGCGCCGTCAGGCGTTGGTCAGCCGGCTGCGGCGCTGGCGGCAGACCCGGCCCGGATTCAGCGGCGGCGGTCTTCGC
>DNZB01000205.1:1193-3129 GCA_003506635.1 Parvularcula sp. | reverse complement strand
CCGGCCCGCTCGGCTTTCACCGTGTCGAGCTCAACGGCCTGACTGGCCACGAGATCGGCCTTGTCGGAGCCGAAGATTGTCGCGCAGGATTGGGCGAGCAGAAGCATGGATAACGCCCCCGCCCGCTGCGCCGCCTTCACGACGGCCGCCATCGGCCTCGCCTTGAAAGCGCCGAAAGCTTGTCGCATTAGCTGCTCCGACCTACCCGACCCACGACCCCCCGCAGGACCTATAGCATGCCAGCCGCCGCCGTCGATTCGCAAATGGGGGTCGCAAGGACCGTCAAGGCGCTGCGGGCGCGTGTCGACGGCTGGCGTTCCGCCGGGCTGACCGTCGGGTTCGTTCCCACCATGGGGGCCCTGCATGACGGCCACCTTTCACTTGTCCGGCGGGCGAACCAGTACGCCCAGCGGACGGTCGCCAGCATTTTCGTCAACCCGGCCCAATTCGCCCCGACCGAAGATTTCAGCGCCTATCCCCGCCAGGAGAGCGCCGATCTTGAAATGCTGCAAAAGGCCGGCTGCCACCTCGCGTTTGTTCCGACGGCGGAGGAAATGTACCCGGAGGGCTTCCAGACGTCGGTCAGCGTCGGCGCCGTCAGCCAGGGTTTGTGCGGCGCCTCGCGCCCGCATTTCTTCGGCGGCGTGGCGACGGTGGTCGCAAAACTCCTCAACCAGGTCCGCCCCGACGCCGCTGTCTTCGGCGAGAAGGACTATCAGCAGCTTCTCGTCATCCGGCGCATGGTGAAAGACCTCAACATGAGCGTCGATATAATCGGCGCGCCGATCCTGCGCGAGGCGGACGGCCTCGCGATGTCGTCGCGCAACGCCTACCTGTCGGCGGAAGGACGTGCGGTCGCGGGGCGGCTCAACGGCGTCATTTCCGCGATGGCGGAAAAACTCGCTGGCGGCGCCGCGGTCGATGCGACGGTCGCGGACGGAAAAAGCGCTATCGAAAGCGCCGGATTCGACCGGCTCGATTACCTCGAAGTGCGTTCGTCGGATCTGCTGGAGCCGATGGGTCCTGGCCCGGTCACGAAACCGTCGCGCGTCTTTGTCGCGGCGATCACCGGCAAAACGCGGCTGATCGACAACTGGCCGGTTGAGATGGGCGCCTAATCCGCCGCGCTTGCGACGCCTTCATTGAGCCAACGCCACTCCGGAAAATCGCGACCGAGAAGTCGCGACAGCGCTTGCGTTTCCTCAAGGAGGCGCGGGCGAATGAGAGTGATCGCCGCGGCGAGCTCTTGCACCGGAATCGTCCGTTCGACGGGTCTGGCGAACGTCGCCATCGCCTGCTTGCGCAAGGCGGGCGGCATCACCGCTTTCGCGGCCGCCCAGAGCGGCGTTCCCTTCAGTTTCGAGAACGGGCCCGAGACGCGCGGCACCGTCACCTTGCCGCGATTGTCATGGGCAAGGCTTTCAAGCGCCGTTCCGACCGCTTGGAGTTCAAGGAATTCGAAGATCGCGCGCATCTCGCGCGCGGGGTCGGCCGCAAGCGCTTCCATCGTCAGCGCATGGACGCGCACGCGCCCGAAGGCGGCGATGTAAGGTTCGATCTGCATCGCGTAATTTCCGACATCGGCGATCTCGCGCGAGGCCTTCATCGCGTCCAGAAACGATCGTCCCTCGGCGGAATATTCGACCTCCCACCAGTAATGGCTGATCGCGCGCGCGACCGGGTCGCGAATGATGTAGAGAATGCGGGCTTCGGGCGCGAACGCCTGGATCTTCGCCGCGACGACGCCAAGGCGCGGCGCTTTCGTATAGTCGGTCGAGGATTCGCCGACAAAGCGCTCGTCTGTCGCCGCCGCGAAACGCTCAAGATACCAGCCGAGGTTCTTGCCGCTGTTGCCGCCCGCGAACCACGCCGGCTCCTTTGGGTTCTGGCACATGAAGATTGCGGGATGCGCGGCGAGCATGTTGTGAAGGCTTGT
>DNZB01000205.1:0-875 GCA_003506635.1 Parvularcula sp. | reverse complement strand
GTCAGTCCGGAAAAGTGCGGTCGAGAAAGTCCTTGAAATAGGCGATCGTCGCCGCTTCGCTGCAGCGTTCGGCCGCGAAGGCTTGCGCGCGCGCGCCGATTTTTGCGGCGAGCGCGGGATCGCTGAGAAGGCGTTCGAGCGCCGCGTGCAACGAGGCTGGTTCGCGCGGCGGGACGATGAGCGCCGTCTCGCCGTCGATCGCGTAGTCGGCAAGACCCGCCGAGCGCGTGACGATCTGCGCCTTGCCAAGATGCATGCCGCCGACGAACGTCACCATGCCGTTCGGCGCAAGGTCGTCGCGCAAGGGAACGACGGCGATTTCAGCGTGATGGACGAGCGACCACGCCTGCGCCCACGGAAGATTGACGAAATGACGAAGGTTCGGCGGCAGCGTCACGCCCTCGAGGCTCCACGGCCGCGTGATCGCGACGAACGTCGTTTGCGGCGACAGCCGCGCTGCCTCCGCAAAGGTCGCGTAGTCACGCGCCTCGCCGCCGAGCGCGACGACATAAGGCTCCGCGATCGCTCTTGGGTCCGGCGCCTCGATCGGCGGATTGGCGCCCCAGAGAGCGAGATCGATTTTCTCCGGCGCGATGTCGAAGCGGCGCGCATAAAGGTCGCGCTCAAGCGTTGAAAAAACCGTGAACCGGTCGATGCGCGCGAAAGACCGTTTCATCCGCACGGCTTGTGCGCCGCCGGGAACATCCGTGAAGTTGAAGGCGAAGGCGAGGCGCCTTGCGCCGCCCGCATCGTCGCCGACAAGGTCAGACATCCACGCGGCGACATAAGGCAGGTGCGTGACGATCAGGTCGAAGCCGCCGGCGCGCGCCGCAGCGCGCAGGCGCAAGCCTTCCGCTGTGCGCCCGACCAGCGGC
>DNZB01000089.1:9703-10481 GCA_003506635.1 Parvularcula sp. | reverse complement strand
TTTAGCACATGCGCAATGCGCGGGGCGTTGGCGGTGACGGTCAGTTCGCCGAACGCGACCGACCATCCCTTGATGTCGTCGCCGATGGCGCCGGAAATGTGTTCGCCCAGTTCCTTCAACTCGTCGCTCATGAGACCTCAGCGGATGATGGTGCCTTCGCGGCGAATTTTCTTCTGCAACTGCAACACGCCGTAAACCAGCGCTTCCGCCGTCGGCGGGCAGCCAGGTATGTAGATATCGACCGGCACGATGCGGTCGCAGCCGCGCACCACCGCGTAAGAATAGTGATAATAGCCGCCGCCATTCGCGCAGCTGCCCATCGAGATGACGTAGCGCGGGTTCGGCATCTGGTCGTAGACCTTGCGGAGCGCCGGGGCCATTTTGTTCGTCAGCGTGCCCGCGACGATCATCACGTCGGACTGGCGCGGGGATGCGCGCGGCGCGAAGCCGAAACGCTCAAGGTCGTAGCGCGGCATCGAGGCCTGCATCATCTCGACCGCGCAGCAGGCGAGCCCGAAGGTCATCCACATCAGCGAGCCGGTGCGCGCCCAGTTGATGATCGCGGCGGATGACGTGGTGAAGAAGCCTTCATCCGCGAGCTGCTTGGAGAGGTCCGTGAAAAACGGGTCCTTCGCGTCGGGGCGATAGACCGGTCCTTCGATGCCATCGAATTTTTCGTCTAGCGCCATTCGAGCGCTCCCTTCTTCCACTCGTAGAGAAATCCGATGGCGAAGACGAGGAGGAATACGAACATCGACCAGAACGCGAAAATCTGGAA
>DNZB01000089.1:7567-9301 GCA_003506635.1 Parvularcula sp. | reverse complement strand
AAGGCGTTGAACCCGCATTCATAGGTCGAGACCTTTTCGGGGTCGGGCGCCTTGGGCGCGATGACCATGGGCAGCACGGTGAACGCAAGCGCAAGGCCGATGGCGATCGTCAGAAAGACGATGATCGGCAGCCAGTCGAGCAGGAATTCAGGGGTCGCCAAGGGCAATGCTCCAAGGGGTCGAAAACGCGCCGGACCCTATTGAGGTGCACCCCGAAAGGCAACGCGAAAGAGGCTCGCGGCGAAGAGGCGGTTTGGGGCTGATTTTTGAGCGGAAGCAAGCGGTTAGGCAGAACGGGTGCCCGCTCCGGGAATGCGGAGCCTTAAAAGGGGCGCGCCGCCGCGGAATTCAGGGATTGGGCGTCTCGCCCTCCGGCGGCTCGGGGTCGCCATAGCCTTCCTGCCCGTTGGCCATGAAATCCGACCAGTCCTCGGTCTCCCAGTAGCGCTCGTCGAGGAGCGAGTTTCGCATCGGCTCGGGGATCGACGACTCAAGCAGCTTTTCCTGCTCCGCGCGCGAAGCGACGAAGGCGGAAAGATTGGCGATGTCCGCGCCCGTCAGGTCGATGACATAGCCAAGTTCAAGCGACTGGAACTCGACCATCGCGGGCGCGCCGCGCCACATGCGCGCGGCGAATTCGAGCGCGTCAGGCGTCACAAAGTCGTCGGCGGCGTCGAGCACAGGGGCCGCCCGCCCGCCGACGCCGTTGATCGAATGGCAAAGGACGCAGCCCTTCTGCACAAATAGGTCACGGCCCGCCGCGGCGTCGCCCGCCGCGGCGGCAGGATTCTCCGGCGCTTTGGTGCAAGCGGCGAGCGCCAGAACGGCGAATGACAAGGAAATAGCGCGCATGGCATGACCCTCCACGCCCGCAACGATGCGCCACGCCGCGCGGGCGATCAAGGGCTGCTAATCGAGTTCGAACCTTTCCTTGTAGTCCCTGGCGAGCGCCGGGTCCTGCGCCGTCTTTTCGAGCACACAGTTCCCGACGACGAGCATGTCGATGTCGCAGCCCATGAAGCAGCGAAAGGCGTCCTCCGGGGTCATCACGATGGGTTCGCCGCGGACGTTAAAGCTCGTATTGACAATGACGGGACAGCCAGTGCGCTGCTTGAACGCGTCGATCAGCGACCAGTAACGCGGATTGGTCTCGCGGTGAACGGTCTGCACGCGCGCCGAGTAATCGACATGGGTGACGGCCGGAATTTCCGAGCGCGCGATGTTGAGCTTGTCGATGCCGAACAGCCCCTCTTCCGCCGCCGTCATGCGATTCAGGCGGCTTTCCTTCACGTCGGCGACGAGCAGCATGTAAGGGCTGTCGCCATCGAGATCGAACCAGTCGGCGATGTCCTCGCGCAGGACGCTTGGCGCGAAGGGGCGGAAACTTTCCCGGAACTTCACCTTGAGATTGAGCAGCTTCTGCATCGAGGGCGATCGTGCATCGCCGAGAATCGATCGAGCGCCCAGCGCCCTCGGCCCGAACTCCATGCGTCCTTGCATCCAGCCGATCGCCGCGCCGCGGCAGAGCGCGTCCGCCGTCGCCGCGATCATGGCGTCGTCGGGCAAGGTCTCGAACCTTGCGCCGGCGCCGGTCAGGCGCCGCTCGATGTCGTCTTGCGAATAGCCGGGGCCGAGATAGGCGCCGCTCATGCCGTCGAGGCGGCTTGACGCCGTCCGCGCCTGGCCGAGAAAGCCGTGCCATGCCGCGAGCGCCGCGCCGAGCGCGCCGCCGGC
>DNZB01000089.1:5790-7299 GCA_003506635.1 Parvularcula sp. | reverse complement strand
CGCCGCCGGCTGGATCCAGATATTTTTAAATACGCCCTTGCGCAGCAGTTTCCCGTTGGCGACGCAGTTGAGCGCGACGCCGCCCGCGAGGCAGAGATTTTCCTCGCCCGTCATGCGCCGCGCCTCGCGCGCAAGGTTCATGACCGCCAATTCCGTGACGGACTGAACGGACGCGGCAATGTCCATCTCGCGCTGCGTCAGGCGGTCTTCGGGTTTGCGCGCCGGGCCTTCGAACAGCCTGTCGAAATCGCTGCTCGTCATCGTAAGGCCGGTGCAATAGTCGAAAAATTTCTGGTCAAGCCAGAACGATCCGTCGTCGCGCAGGTCGATGATGTGATCGAGGATCGCCTTGACGAAGCGCGGCTCGCCGTAAGGGGCGAGCCCCATCAGCTTGTACTCGCCGGAATTGACCTTGAAGCCGGTGAAATAGGTGAAGGCCGAATAGAGAAGCCCGATCGAATGGGGAAAGTGGATCTCGCGCTCGATCGCCAGCGCGTTCCCCCGCCCGCGCCCGATCGACGTCGTGCACCATTCGCCGGCGCCGTCCATGGTCAAGACCGCCGCGCTTTCAAAGGGCGAAGGATAATATGCGCTCGCCGCGTGGCTCTGGTGATGCTCGGTGAAAAGGATCGAGCGGTTCCAGGCGTCGCCTCCGGGCAAGGCCGCAAGCGATTTTCGCAAGTCCGCCTTCTGGAACAGCTTATCCTTGATCCAGACCGGAATGGCCTTTTGAAAGGACGCAAACCCGCGCGGCGCGGTCGCGAGATAAGTTTCAAGCAGGCGCTCGAATTTGATCAGCGGCTTTTCGAAGAAGGCGACATGATCGACGCCGTCGATCCCGCAGCCCGCCGCTTCGAGGCAATAGCGGATTGCGTTCCCGGGAAAGCGCGGATCGTGCTTTACGCGCGTGAAGCGTTCTTCCTGCGCGGCCGCGACGACGGCGCCGTCCGAGATGATCGCAGCGGCGCTGTCATGGTAAAAGGCGGATACGCCGAGAATGCGCACGAGGGCTTAGAAGAGCGAATAAATGAACGGCGCCAGCGGCGATCCATGCGTCAGCAGGATAAGCCCGCCGAACAGCGTCAACATCACGAGCACCGGCGCCAGCCAGAACTTGCGACGCGCCCTCATGAAGCGCCAGAGCTCAATAATGGTTTCCATCATCCGTCCTAAAACTGGTTCACCATCGTTGCAGGATCCGGACCCGGCGGGTCCTTGGCGATCCAGTAGCTCTCGCCCGCCGGCTTGCGCCTGCGCCGCAGCGGATCGTGACCGCGCGCGCGCATGATAAGCCCGATCGGCAGGATGGTTGTGACATAGACAACGCCCATGACGATCGGCGTCATGACAAGCCCGAGAACAAGACCCAGCTTCATCCACAGCCGTTTCGGCGACGCAAGCAGCGAGGGCGCCGCGAGCGCGAGCGCCGCAAGCGCCGCGCCGGTCGCGCCGAAGGTCAGCGGAACAAGGCCCGGCCCGCCGTCTTTCTGGGCGACCAGCAAGGCAAGC
>DNZB01000089.1:2713-5461 GCA_003506635.1 Parvularcula sp. | reverse complement strand
CCTGCCGCCTCATGCGGCGCGATCCGCCTTGAAAATCCGCTCATCAGCGCCCGCCCTCCGCCGCCTTCGCGATTTCAGGTCCGGCCGCGTCGTTGAAGCGATCATCGGCGAAGTCAATGATGAGGTCGGCGACATAGGCGGCGCCTTTCGGACTGAAATGTCCGTCCTCGGCGTAAAAGCTCAAAGGGTCGGCGTCGGTTTCGAACTCCCGGGTGAGGTCGATGGCCGGCAGGCCGGCGGCCTTGACGGCGCGGAAGAACGGCGTCCGCGACTGATCGAATACGAAGTCGTTATTGAGCCCGCCGCGAAAGCGCTCGGCGCGCGGCAGGAAGACGAACAGCACCTCGCCGCCCCAGCCCGCGGCGATTTCGCGCGCGCGCGCGACGATCACTGCGAATTCCGGCTGCGGCTTGGGGGCCGAGGGATAGTGAAGGCCGAGCGCCGCAAAGGTCTGGCTGAGCGCCAGAAAATTCCGCCAGACGCGGGCCCGATAGCGCGTCAGGCCGTCGGCGTCGTCCTGCCAGAGCGCGGCGATGACGCCGTCGGCCTTTGTGATCTGCGCGGGCGAAATTTCAGCGCCGCCGAACGATGCACCCTCCAAAAGCGCCGCGCGCAGCCAGGGCTGCGTCATTTCATGTTCGAGGTTCTCCCCGTCATTGCCGGCGTAATAGACGAACACCGACAATTTCGGTTTTAGCGCCGGACCGAACCGGCCGAGCGCTGCAAGCTCCATCAAGGGCCCGGCCCCGCGAAAGCCCAACGACGCAGTGCGCGGCGCTGTCGCGCGCATCTTGCTTGCGACGTCTTCGCCCGCGGGAAGGCACATGCCTTCGATGAAGCTGTCCCCGATGATCGCGATGTCGAGCGCGCCCGAGGCATAGACATCGTCCGGATTGTTGAAGCCGAAGCGGTCGGCGCGATAAGTGATGAAATTGTGGCTGTCGCCGGTGCATAGCAGCGTTTCTCGCCCCGGCAGGCCGCCAAGCAGAACGGTGTCGAGTCTTGTGTCTTCAATGCGATGTGCAAGCGCGCGCGGTCGCGCCGGGCGGCAGCGTTTGGCGAAATGCGGCGGCGCCTTGTCCTTCGTAGTAGAGCTTCGCGGCGTTCGCCGAGACGCTTCGCGTCAATTGCGCCGTCGCGACGCCTTCATGCATAAAAAGAGCGGCGAGAACGGCGCAGCCATAGGCACCGAAAACGGCGGCGCGCTTGCCGCCATTGGCGACAAGCGCCCATGCAAAGGCCGCGGCCAGCACAAGCGGCGCGGCGACATAGCGGAGAAACTGGGGCGTCGCGGCTGCGAAATCCGCGGCATTGATGAGCGCAAATCCCGCAACGCCGACAAAATAGACGAGCGGGATCGCGCACAGCGCCCGCCCCAAGCTGGACCATGGCTTCGAACGGCCCTGGGATGAACGCACCGACATCCCGTTCTCCACACTACCAATAATTAACAATTACTGCGCTGCAACGTAAGCAGCAAGGATTGTTCCTGGGGCGCTTCTTGATGGTGCCGGCTGAGGGGATTGAACCCCCGACCTTCGGTTTACAAAACCGCTGCTCTACCGCTGAGCTAAGCCGGCGACGGCGCTTGTCACTAAGGCAAAACTGGCCGATCTGGAAGCCGGGGCGGTTTTGGGTCGAGGGGTCAATTTGCCTACGAGAACAAGGCTCAGCGTCACATTGCTTGCGCTTGCCGCGGCCGGCTGCGGCGATAAGGCGCCGCCGCCGGCGACCGCGCAGGAGCGCGGCTTTGCCGAATTTCGCGCCTGCGCGGTCTGCCATGCGCGCACCGATCCCGCCGATCCCAGAACCATGAAACTGATCGGTCCGAGCCTTTTTGGCGTCGTCGATGCGCCCTCGGCGCGGCTTTCCGAATACGACTATTCGCCGGCGATGCGGCGCGCCGTCCTGATCTGGGACGAAGCAAGGCTCGACGCCTTCATCGCTGAACCGCAGGCGGTCGTGCCCGGCACGCGCATGAGCTTTCCTGGCGAGCCTGACGCGCAAAGGCGCGCGGCGATCATCGCCTATCTAAAGACGCTTAAATGATCAGGGCGAGACGATCGCGAAATTCGGGTCGGGCGCGTCGAAGAAGGATTTGAACGCCGTCCACGCGGCGGCGTCACCCTCGGTTTGCGGGGAGAAGGACAGCCCGGCGAACATAATCCCGAGAAACGCGGCGCGCGGCAGCGTCACGGAGACATCTGCTTTGCGCATGACGTCCGCCTCATGCACCAGAACGCCGTTGCGGATCGCCACGGAGAAGCGCTCGTTCCGGTCCGGAAATGCAAGGTCGATCGTCACGTCCCGCGCTTTCTCGGGGTCGAGGCGGACGGCGAGGAGATCGAGCAGCGTCGCCGTAGGCGTCGCGGCGATGAAGTCGGCGCTTTGTCCGACCGGCGGCGAGGGCGTGACGCCCTCCGTCAATTCGCGCGCCGCTGACAGGTACATGTTGCGCCAGATCGCGCTTTCCGCCTGGTAGGCCATCTGGCGATGCGCGTCGGCGAGCAGCGCCCTTGACGCCTCGTCGCCCGCAAAGACCGCCCGATCGAGAAGCTCGCCCGCCCAGCGATAATCGCCCGCGGCCATCGCCATTTCCGCGGCCTTGCGCACCTTTTTCGCGCCGCCCATCAACGCGACATAGCGCGCGGCCGTTTGTTCCTTGGGCAGACTGTTCAGCGAAGCCGGATCGCCGTCATACCAGCCGAGATAGCGCTGATAGACGGCGCGCGCATTGTGCCGCATCGT
>DNZB01000089.1:0-2446 GCA_003506635.1 Parvularcula sp. | reverse complement strand
CCGTAATAGCCGCGATTGTACCATTCGTCTGCGAGCGTTTGGGGCAGCGCGATGCGCTCGGCGATTTCCTCCCCCGTCAGGCCCATGTTCATCATTCGCACCGTCTGGTCGTGGAGATATTTGTATGCGTCGCGGTGCCTGGCGATAAAATCGTCTATCGCATCGGCGCCGAAGCGCGGCCAGCCGTGCGAAGTGAAGAGAACGCCGGATTTCGCGCCGTAAAGTCGCTGCGTCCTCGTGAGCTGATCGGCCCACCTCTTGGCGTCGCGAACAAGCGCGCCGCGCGGCGTCAGCACGTTGTGCATCGTCACATTGGCGTTTTCCGCAAGGCACAGCGCGCCGAATTGCGGCAGGAAGAAATTCATCTCCGCCGGCGCCTCGGTCTCCGGCGTCAGCTGGAATTCGAATTTCACGCCGTCGATCGTCAGCGTCTCGCCGGTGCGGGTGATCTCATGCGTCGGGGCGATGATCGAGCGCGTTCCGCTGGAAACGCGCGGCCCGATGCCGGAAGTCATCGCCCCTTCCGGCCCCGCGCCAAGTCCTGCCCCGAACTGATAGGACGCGCGCCGGCTCATCGCATTGCCGGCGATGACGTTTTCCGAGACGGCGTGTTCGAGAAAGCCTTGCGGCGCGATGATGGAGACGCGGCCGCTCGCGACGTCCTCCACGCTGACGACGCCCTTGACTCCGCCGAAATGGTCGATGTGGCTGTGGGTGTAGATGACAGCGGCGACCGGCTTGTCGCCGAGATGAGCGCGGGCGAGCGCCAGCGCCGCGCGCGCGGTTTCAACGCTCGTCAAGGGATCGATGATGACGAGGCCCCTGTCGCCGACGATGATCGACATGTTGGCGATGTCAAAGCCGCGGACCTGATAGATGCGCTCGGCGACCTTGAAGAGGCCGTGCCGCGTAATGAGCTTTGCATGCCGCCAAAGGCCGGGATTGACGCTGGCGGGCGCGTCTCCTTCCAGAAAATCATAGGCGGAAAAATCCCAGACCGTCCCGCCGCCTTCAGACGAGATCGTCGCATCACCTGCACTTGCGATGAACCCGCGCTGCGCAAAATCGGCGTCGTCGTTTTCCGGCGGCAGCGCCGTCGCCGCAGCAGCATTCGCCGCGCGCGTTGCCTCGGACGCCGGCGCGGCCGCCAAAGCGGCGACCGGCGCCAGCGCCGCAAGGATGACGAGCGATATTGCTCTCATGCAGGAACCCTTTCAGAAAGTCGCTGTCGAAGGTCGCCGGCCCGGCGCCGGTTCGGAAAGATTGGAGCCCTCCGCCGTGAAAAGAAAGCGCCTCAGGTCCGCCGCGCTCGCGGTCATGCTCTTTGCGAGCCCGGCAGCGGCGGAAAGCGATGCGCAGCTCTGGACCGCATTGTCGGCCAATGGCCCGGCGGGCGGATCAGGACGCTTCCTCCTGTGGTTTGACGGCCATGCGCGCTTTCGCGACGACGCGAGCGACCTTGGCGTGACGATCCTGCGTCCCGGTTTTGGATGGAAGGTTTCCGACGACCTCTCATTGTGGGCAGGCTACGCCCGCGTCGTCGCGCGGCGGGAAACCGGGCCGGATTTCGAGGAGCATCGCTTGTGGCAGCAGGCGACTTATCCGGTCGCGAGCATCCTCGGCGGGCGCATTACGGGCCGTACCAGGCTGGAGCAGCGTTTCGCCGACAGCGGCGGGGAAACGGGGCACAGGCTGAGGCAATTCATCCGGTACGACCGGCGCTTCGCCGATACGCCCTATTCCGCCATCGCGTGGCACGAAGCCTTTATCGGCCTGAACGCGACCACCTGGGGCGCCGTCGGCGGCTATGACCAGTCGCGCAGCTTTTTCGGCTTCGGCTTGCACCCGAACAAGAAACTGCGGTTCGAGGGTGGCTATATGTTTAATCACGTCCGTCGGGAAAACGCTGCGGACGCTGACAATCATGTCGCCCTTGTCGCGATCGCTCTCGCGCTTTGACGCTCAGCTGTTGACGCGCCCGGGATCGACGGACTCGCCCTTAGCGCGCGCTTCGGCGAGGCGCGCGCCTTCTTGCGCGGTGAAGCCGTAAAGCGCCTCCGGATTCGCGCTGCGCATCTGGAGCGCCATCAGCTCCATCCCTTCCGCGACCGGAATGTCGCGCGCGCCCGCTTCGATGCCGTCGAGGATGATTTCGGCGGCGCGGTCCGGCGCCATGCCGTTCTCGATATTGACGTCGTTCTTGCCGCGCCGCGAGCCGTCGCCGGTCAGCGAGTTGATGGAGACGCCGGTTTTCACCGAGCCGGGGAGAATAACGTGTACGGAGATTCCGTAGGCGATCTCGACTTCGGCGCGCAGCGCCTCGAAGTAGCCGACGACGGCGTGCTTGGCCGCGCAATAGCCGGTGCGAATGGGCGCGCCGACCTTGCCGGCGACGGAGGAGACGACGGCGATCGCCCCTGATTTTTTCTCCACCATTCCCGGCAGA